>DAISHO010000142.1:0-5594 GCA_036822495.1 Thermodesulfovibrionales bacterium | reverse complement strand
GATAAAGGATTTCAGACAGTATCTTGAGGGGACCCTCGAAGATAGGGTCTATCAGATAACAGCAGATTTAGAAGGTGCTTTTGAGAAATATAAAGGATGGGATAAAGATGTGGTGGCAGAAAAGATGGTGCAGGCCTTTCTTTCAGGCCTTGAGCTGAGGCTCAGGGATGAAAAGGGAGAGGTGATAATGGATATGGAGAAGGCCTTTGAAGGACTTACCCCTTTGATGAAAAGGAGGGTTTTAGCCCTTTCAGGAGATAGGGCTTACAAGGTAAGCAGTGAGCCCTTTACTCCCTATCCCCTTTTCCTTGGTGGCAAGGAGATAGGCTACATCGAGATAAGATTTATGAAAACCTTGAGGGAAGAAAGATTTGTCCAGAGGTCAAATATCCTCCTTCTTATCGCCCTTGCCTGTCTTGGAGGTCTATCTGTAATTTTAAGCATTATTTTTTCAAGAAGATTAACAGCACCAATAAAGGCACTTTCAAAGGCAGCAGAATCCCTGAAGAAGGGTAATTACAATGTAAAGGTACCAGTTAGTGGCAAAGACGAGATAGCATCCCTTTCAGAGGCCTTTAACAGTATGGTCAGGGCCCTCGAGATTCAGGAGAATTTAAGGAGGACACTTATCTCAAATGTTGCCCATGAGCTCAGGACACCCCTTGGGGCAATCAGGGGAAGCCTTGAGGCAATGATGGATGGTCTTATACCTCCTGATAAAAAGGAACTTGAATCCCTTTATGAACAGGTTCAGAGGTTAAGAAAGATAGTTGAGGGAATCGAGGAACTTACCAGAGCCCAGATGAGTTCCCTTAATCTGAAAAGAGAAAATATTCTTCTCAAGCCCTTTCTTGAGGAGATCATTAATCTTTACAGAAAGGGCCCTGACAGTAAAAATATATCAATGGAGCTCTACATGGATGATAATATGACCATTTATGCTGATCCTGAAAGACTGAGCCAGATTGTTGTGAACCTCTTGAGTAATTCCATTAAGGCTGTAAAGGGAAATGGAAGGATATGGATAAAGGCAGGAACACTACTTTCTCCACCGAATTCAGGAAGAGAGATGTTTATGGAATTTGGTGATACAGGATGTGGCATTAAAGAGGATGAATTGCCCTTTATATTTGAGAGATTCTACAGGAGGTTCAATGAAGGACTTGGCATTGGTCTTTCTATTGTAAAAGAACTTGTGGAGGCCCACGGAGGAAGGATAGAGGTTAAGAGTGAATATGGTAAGGGAACGACCTTTATGCTCTATTTCCCTGCCAGTGACCTTCACAATTCTTCATAATATCTTCTTCAGCTCTTCACAATCTTCTGATATCCTTAAGTCAGGATAAAAGAAGAAAGGAGGTGAGGAAGATGAAGAAGATAGGGTTTTTAGTCTTAGCAGCTCTATTGCTCCTTGGTCTTGGAGCTACTGTTTATGCCAGAGGACCCTGGGCAGATTGCATGTGTGGAGATTTAGACATGAAGGGTGTAGATATTGAAAAGGTAAAACAGTTCCAGAAAGATACCCTTTCATTGAGAGACGAGCTCCACATTAAGAGACTTGAACTCAGGGCCGAGTATGGAAAGGACAAACCAGACCTTGACAGGATTGCCCAGCTCAGGAAGGATATAATTGATCTGCAAACAAAGATTCAGAAGATTGCCACTAAGTATAACCTTCCAGCCCGGGGCAGTTGTGGAATGCAGGGAGGAGCAATGCATCATGGCAGAGGAATGGGCATGAGGTGTGGATGTTCAATGGGTGGTGAAGTAGCAGTGCCTGATGGAGAATAAGAAACCTGCGGGGAGGAGGGAACTCCTCCCCGCAACTGTTGTTTTAGCCATAAAGATATACAAATGGTTTATATATGAACAGGCTGTTTATAGGGTTTTTTATTTTAATACAATTACTCTTTTCTTCTTCCATTAATCTCATGGCAGGAGAATACAGATACTCTCCTGACACTTCTGGAATGTCCTGTCCGAACTGTCCATTAAATCCCAGACCTCCCTATGGAGGCTTCTGTCCAAAAAAAGGTGTTTACGGAGAAAAGCGGCCTGTTAAGGGCCCTGAAGAGGCCTTAAGGCTTGTAAAGGAGTATTTCTCATCAGTAGCAAAAGTAAACGAAGGGGAGGGTCTTGAATTCATATTCCTGAAGGAGAGGAAATGGTTCTTCGTTATTGAAGTCAGAAGAAAGAATGAACTCCTTGATATTTTAATACTTGACAGACGGACAGGAAGGATGAGGTCGATATATTAGGCTATAGGCTATAGGCTGAAGATTCTTTTAAGGAATTATTTTTATCTTCATTCAGCCTGAAGCCTATCCTCAGCTTATGGCTTGAATCTGTTATAATTATGCATGATAAAAAGGACCTTTGTTATCAGTATCTTAATAATCATTTTTATATTTGGTGGTAGTGCTTTTATCGCCTTTTTCAGTCTTGGCAACCTCAGCAAAGAGATGAAGGACATAAGCACTGCTGAGGAGAGCCTTCTTCAACGCCAGAGACTCAATGAGTATGTAATAAGGCTTCAGCATATGGAGATAAACAGCCAGTCCCTTCAATCAATAACTAGGAATATTGAGGGGTTTATTGCAGGGTGCCTTGAGTGTCACAATACGAACCGAGAACACAGGGATCAGCATTCTGAGGATGCCCTTTTTGTGATTAATAGATTATCCATTATGAATTCAAGGCTGAGGGAGATATCAGATGACAGGAATATATATCCTCAAGAGGTGAAGATTCTTTTTAAAAAGATGGATGAACTTACAACCGATGCCCTCGTAAAGGGCAGAAATCTTATGAATAGCAGGGTTCAAAAGGGTGTCCTTGCCCTGAGATTTGTTAATATCCTTACAGTTTTTCTTATCTTTGCTGGAGGTCTGCTTCTTGTTGGTGTATTTATCCTTGTAAGAAACTCTCTCAATAAGAATATATTTTCGATAATAAAGGCCTCTGAGGAGATAGCAAGGGGAAGGTCTGTGGCAGAGGTGGACTTCAGCAAGGATTTTGAGCCTGTGAGAAGCGCCTTTTTAAAACTTCAGGAAGACCTCAAGAAAAAAGAGGGGGAGATAAGGACAATAGCAAACAGGGCTGCTCAGGCAGAGAAGCTTACAGCCCTTGGTGAGCTTGTAGCAGGTGTTAGCCATGAATTAAATAATCCACTCCAGATAATTGTGGGTTATACTGAGATGATTATGACAGACAATTCAGTTCCAGAGCACCTGAGGACTATATCATCAAGGATATATGATTCTGCCCTCAGGGCATCAAGGATAGTGAGGAACCTGAGGGAGTTTGCGAGGCAGAGGGAGGCGATAAGGGAGCCCGTTGACCTCAGGCAGGTTGTGGATAAGGTCATTGAGCTCCTTGATTATGAATTTACTCAATCAGGTATTAAGATTTTAAAGGATTACGAAGATATTCCTCCTGTAATGGCAGACTCTGCTCAGCTCCAGCAGGTAGTGCTTAATCTCTTCAAGAATGCCTATGATGCCATTGTTGAGACAGAAAGGGGTGAGGGCACATTAAAGGTTTCTCTGAGAAAAGGTGATGGTCTTGTTATTGTTGAGGTCTCTGATGACGGGATAGGCATTCCAGAGGAGCTCATTAACAGGATCTTTGAGCCCTTTTTCACAACAAAGCCTGTTGGCAAGGGAACTGGTCTTGGTTTGTCTATCACCTATGGGATAATAAAGGCCCACAATGGAAATATATATGTAAAAAGCAAACATGGAGAGGGCACTACCTTTACGATAGAGCTTCCTGTCTCCTAACCTCTTCACCTTTTCATACCATTTATGATATTTTTAAATACTATGAACGGACGCATACCAATGACAAAAGAGGGTTACGAGAAACTCAAGGAGGAGCTCGATAGACTCCTTAAGATTGAGAGGCCAAAGAATATCCGTGAGATAGAAGAGGCCCGTGCCCATGGAGACCTCTCTGAAAACGCTGAATATCATGCAGCAAAAGAGAAGCAGTCTTTTATTGAAGGCAGGATAAGGGAGCTTCAGGCAAAGCTCTCTATGGCTGAGGTGATTGACCCATCAAGGATAAATACCTCAAAGATAGCCTTTGGAGCCAGAGTCAAGGTGATAGATATTGAGGCTGACGAGGAATATATCTTCCATCTTGTTGGGCCTGATGAGGCTGATGTAAAGAATGGAAAGATTTCAATTACGAGTCCTGTTGGCAGGGCCCTCATTGGAAAGGAGGTTGGTGACAGGGTTGTTATAAAGGCTCCAGCAAGGACAATTGAATATGAGATAATTGAGATTTCCTATCAATGAGCTATCAGATACTACCGCACCACCAGACTTTTTTCACTTCCACTATCTTAGAGAATACACCAGTAACCCATGAGATATTTAAGATCACTATCAAGCCTCACTCTGAGATAAAGCCTCCCCTCCCGGGCCAGTTTTTTATGCTACAGGTTGGAGAGGGTTTTGACCCCCTCTTGAAGCGCCCTTTCAGTTTATATGATATAAACCGCACAGAGCTACAGTTTCTATACAGGATTCGTGGAAGAGGCACTTCTATACTTTCCCAAAAAAGACCTGGGCAGATGATCTCTATTACAGGACCTTTTGGAAGGCCCTATCCTGAGCCAGAAAAGAATGAAACTGTCTTAGTAGTTGCTGGTGGAATGGGTATAGCCTCTCTGAATTATCTGGTTAAATGCCTTCTTGGAAAGGGGTACACTATAAGACTCCTGTATGGGGCCAGAACCAGAGAAGAGACCAGTTTAATAGATATAAACTCAGAAAGACTTATCAAAGTCATTTCAACAGATGATGGCTCCGCAGGAAAGAAGGCTACTGTAGTTGAGCTCTTTGAGGATAATATCAAGGGAGACCTGCCTGATGTAATTTATGCCTGTGGTCCTCAGGCTGTGCTCAGGGCAGTGGATCAGAAGGCAAAGGCCCTTGGGATTAAAGCCTTTCTTTCAGTAGAGGAGCGGATGGCCTGCGGAATTGGTGTGTGTCTTGGATGTGTAATAAAGACAGAGGGTGGATACAGGAGGGTCTGTAGAGAAGGACCTGTATTCAGAGAAGGAGAGATTATATGGTAAACCTATCTGTAAAGATAGGTCACCTTACTCTAAAAGCCCCTGTCATAACAGCCTCTGGCACCTTCGGATACGGAGAGGAATTTTCAGAGATAGCTGACCTTAACAGGCTCGGTGCAATTACCCTTAAGGGTTTATCACTTCTTCCAAGGGAGGGAAATCCACCTCCGAGGATATGGGAGACACCCTGCGGTATGCTCAATTCCATAGGCCTCGAGAATGTGGGACTTGAGAGGTTTCTTAAAGAAAAACTTCCTTTTATTAAAAAGCTCAATCTACCTGTTATAGCAAATATCCTCGGAAATACTGTTGAGGAATATGTAGAGCTTGCGAAGAACCTTGATGGTGAAGTGGAGGCCCTTGAGCTTAATGTATCGTGTCCAAATGTGAAAAAAGGTGGTATCTTCTTCGGCACAGACTGTTTTGCCCTTGGTGAGCTTATCAGTGCTGTGAAAAGAGTTACAAAAAAGAGTCTTCTCATAACAAAGCTCTCACCACAGGTTGAGATAAG
>DAISHO010000141.1:0-5618 GCA_036822495.1 Thermodesulfovibrionales bacterium | reverse complement strand
AGCCATGGTCTCCTCAAGGGCAGAGAGCCTTGCACCAGCCTCTTCAGGAGGCATTGCCTCGTAGACCTTTACCAGATATTCCAGATCCTGAGCCTTTTTCTGCTCCATCTGATTTAGTATGACGTTTATCTTTCTAAGAAGTTCTGAATATACTTTGATCTTTTCATCAATCTCTTTTTTTAAAATCTCGAGTCTCTGCTCCTCAATCTTGAGGGATGTTTCCTTTTCCTCGAGCTCCTTCTGTTTTCTCTGGATACTCAGTAAGTCATCCTGAGCGTAACTGGTACTTCCGCCACTAAAAAAGGGTATGGTATTAATAAAAAAACAAATCAGAAAAGTAAAAATTATTCCTGAACTGTTAATCTTCTTCATCTCAAACGCCTGCTGAGAAAATCAAAATCGATCTCTCTCTGTTCATTCTTTGATGCCTTTCTTGCCCTTTCCGTTACCATCCTCTTTATGAGTATCTCGAGAAGGCGCTTCTCTCTATTTACTTCAACTATTCTATCCCTCTTTTCGTCAAGGCTCTCTTCAAGTCTTTTCTTCTCCTCTTTCTCTGCTTCTGCCTCTTTGTGAAGCTTAAAGATAGAATTGTAAAGTAGTTCAAGGTCAAGGCTCGTCATAGATGGGTTCAGAGGAGTATGAAAATTCCCTATAGCATTATCAAAGGAGTTCTTAATCTCCTGAAGCCTTTTATCCTTTTCATTAAGCTCGTCCTTTGTCCTTCTAATCTCGAGTTCTATCTCTTCCTTTGCATTTTCTTTGAGCCTTATTATTCTCTTGATCCTTTTTTCTGTCATCAGCCTTTACTCCTTTCAAATAATAATATGAGGTCCTGAATACTGTCAGAAAGGTCTCGCCTTTCATCCATGTACTGCCGTATGTAAGACCTCAGGGCATCCATATTCCTGATAGCATAGTCAACCTTCGGATTAGAACCTTCCTTATAAGCCCCAAGGGTTATCATGTCCTCAAATTTTTTATATGTAGAAAGTGTCTCTATAAACCTCATAGCGTATCCCATATGCTCTTTGCTCACTATATCGGGCATAAGCCTGCTTATACTCTGTAGAACATCAACAGCTGGATAAAGTCCTTCCATTGCAAGCTCCCTCGAAAGAACAATATGTCCATCAAGGATTGCCCTTGCTGAATCGGCCACAGGGTCTGAAAGGTCATCTCCCTCTACAAGGACTGTGTATATGCCCGTGATTGAACCTCTTTCAAATCTTCCAGCCCTCTCAAGAAGTCTCGGAAATAGGGCAAAGACAGAAGGCGTATAACCTCTGGAGGTAGGCGGTTCTCCAATGGCAAGACCAATCTCTCTCTGAGCCTGAGCCACCCTTGTAAGGGAATCCATCAGGAGAAGCACATCATATCCGAGATCCCTGAAATATTCTGCTATGGCTGTTGCTGTAAATGCAGCCCTTACCTTCAGAAGGGGAGGGTCCTGAGCAGTTGATACAACAACAACAGACTTTTTCAGTCCTGATTCTCCAAGGTCCTTTTCTATGAAGTCCTTCACCTCCCTCGCCCTTTCTCCAATAAGGGCAATTACTGTTACAGGTGCCTCAGTAAATCGGGCAATCATACCCATAAGCACACTCTTACCAACTCCTGAGCCTGCCATTATACCTATCCTCTGGCCCTTTCCACAGGTAATCAGTCCATTTATAACCCTGATGCCGAGGTCAAGGGGCTCTGTAATCCTGCTCCTCTTTAATGGATTAACAATGTTGCCTGAAACAGGATAGTCCATTCCATAAAGAGACCCCCTGTCATCTATTGGCTCTGCCTTTGCATTCAGAATCCTTCCCATGAGAGATTCAGATACCTTTATGGTGCTCCTCTTACCATTATTAAGAATTCTTGCACCGGGTCTTATGTCTGAAATATCGTCTGTTGCCATGAGAAGAATCTTTCCTTCTCTAAAACCAACCACTTCTGCCTCTACATCATTCCCTCCATCAGATATAATCCTGCAGGATTCTCCAATGGAAGGTGTAATACCAGAAACTTTTATCAGAAGACCCGTTATATCCTGAACCCTTCCATAGACCTTCAGGGTCTCCAGATTCTCAAGCCCTTCAATAAGTCCTGTAATTCTTTCTTTCAAAACAAGAAGGTCTGTCATAGTTTCCGAGATAACTCCTTCACAAGATTCCTGAGTTGTTCATCTATATCAGTAATAACCACCTGGTCAGGACTCATTACTACTGAGCCATAGGCTGGAAGTGTCGGGTCTATGTCAAAAACTATGTCACTGTGAATCTTCATAAGGCCTGGACTATGTTTTTCAAAAACCTCCTTTAATAGGGGATTAATTTTTATAGTAACCTGACCCTGCCTCTCCATCTTTTTTAAGGCCTCTTCTGTAAATTTCACTAAAATCCCAGGTTCTCTCTCAATCTCCTTCATTGCAAGCCTTCTGGCAATTGCCATTGCCAGTTCCAGGATCTGAGGTTTTATTATCCTCTGAAGCTCATCCCTGAAAGAGATAAGCTGAGTAATCACCTCCTCCAGTCTTGAGATGAGAAGCTTTACCTCTTTTTCTGCCATCTCAAGGCCTGCCTTATGACCTGAGGAAAATCCCTTTTCATAAGCATCACGCTCTATATCTTCAACCTTCTGATGAAGAACCGTTGAATCCTCAAAAACAGGAGGATTGAAGGTTGACAGCCCTTCAGGATTCTCTATCCTTCTTTTATACAACAATCTTCTCTCCTCCTTTTCCGATAATAATCCTTCCTTCCTTATCAAGTCTCCTTGCCACATTTACTACATTCTTCTGGGCCTTCTGGACATCTGATACCCTCACAGGTCCTTTTGCCTCCATCTCGTCCTTGAGGATCTGGGCAGCCCTCTGGGACATGTTCTTGAAGATCTTTTCTTTCAATGCCTCTGGAGCAGTCTTCAGAGCAATGGCAAGGTCTTCTGTTGAGACCTCCTTGAGAATAAGCTGTATCGACCTGTCATCAAGATTAATAAGGTCTTCAAATACAAACATCAAGTCTCTTACCTGGTCAGCGAGGTCTGTGTCCTGTTCCTCTATCTTTTCAAAAATGACTTGCTCTGTCTCTTTATCACAATAGTTAAGGATATCTGCAAGGGCCTTTGTCCCTTTCAATTCCTTTGACCTCCCTTTAAGGGAATCGAGCCTGACCTTAAGGAGTCCCCTGAGCTCTTCAAAGGCATGTTCTGGTATACGCTCTATAGTTGCGATGCGGGCGGCTACCTCTGCCCTCAGCCTTGGAGAAAAATAGTTCAGAACAGATGCGGATTTCTCTGGTTCCATGAGTGAAAGGGCCATAGCTATTATCTGGGGATGTTCATTCTGGAGGACTGTGGCGAGTCCTTTTGAATCCACACCATTGAAGAGCTCCTGAGGACTGTCCTTTGATACACTCTCCATGATACTCTTCGCCCTCTCCTCACCAAGCCCTTTATGAAGGACATTCCTCAAAAAATCGTAGCCTGAGACAGGTATATCTCCTTTTTCTATAATCTCTGATGCCTCCTTAATAACCTCCTCAAGCTGGGACTTTGTAATCCTCCTGAATCTCTTCATCTGAATGGTTATGTTTCTAACCGTCTCATTATCAAGGTCCTTGAGCACCTCCCCTGCTATATCCTCACCCAGGGCAATAAGAAAGAGTGCAGCCTTTTCATATCCTGTGAGACCCATCATCTCTCCTCAATCCATCCCTTTATGAGCTGGGCAGCCTTCTGGGGATTGTTCCTCGCCCATTCTATTAGATCGGGCCTCTTTATTCCCTGAAGTTCCATCGCCTTTTCAAGCTCTGCTACCGTCTTTGGAAGACCCATCTTCGGGACTGGAGGAGTTGTAAGGGCCTTTATGAGCGGTCTTATTACAAGGAAGAATAAAAGAAGGAGTGCTACAAGAGGGACAGAATACTTAACACCTGTTATGACTACTGGTACTATCTCCTTACGGGGTTCTTCAAACTCTATCTTTTCGTAATAACCCTGCTCAAAGGGCATGTTAAGAACCCTTACATCATCTCCCCTCTTTGCCACAAATCCAACAGCATTTTTGACCATTGTCTCAAGTTTTTTGAGTTCCTCTTCTGTCCTCGGTATATATTTCTTCTCTTTTGAGCCCTCTGCCTGAGTATAGGTACCGTCAACAAGGACAGCCACTGTAAGCCTTTTTATCTCACCAGGCGCTATAAGGGTATGGCTTACTACCTTATTTATCTCATAATTTACTGTCTCGCTCTTCTTTTCAGAATAAGAACCTGATGAAATGGTGGTTCCTTCTTTGCCTGGTATGTTTGAGGAAACACCAGGGACTCCACCAGGTGAACTCCTCGTGGACTTCTCTACGGTCTTCTGTTCACTTCTGGCAACCTGGCTCTCAGGGTCATACTTCTCTTCTGTCTTCTCTACCTTTGTAAAATCTATCTGGGCTGAAACCTTTGCCCTTGCCTTTCCTTTTCCAACTACTGGCTCGAGAATAGAGATTATCCTTTCTTCGAGATTCCTCTCAACGAGCTGCTGAAACTCAATCTGGTTATGGGTAAGGATTAGAAGGTCGTCTCTTTTTGGAGAAGTCAAGAGCTCTCCCTTGCTGTCAATAACTGCCACATCATCCGGGCTCATGCCATCAATACTGCTTGCGACAAGATGCACTATCCCCTGAATCTGGGACTGAGAGAGTCTCCTCCCTGGTTTTAGTTTCACAAAGACAGAGGCCTTTGGCCTCTCATCCTCCTTTGAGAAAAGACCTTTCTCAGGTATGGCAAGGTGAACCCTGCAGGCCTCCACCTCCTGAAGGCTTCTTATAGTCCTTGAAAGCTCTCCCTGCAGGGCCCTCTGGTAATTGAGTCTCTGGATAAAATCTGTCATGGTGAAATCCCTTTTGTCAAATATCTCGAATCCCACACCACCTCCCTGAGGAAGTCCCTGACCTGCCAGCTCCAGCCTCAGGCTGTAAACCTTATCTGAAGGAACCATTATGCCCGAGCCAGTAACCTTGTAGGGTATCCTGAACTCCTTCAGCTTTTGTAGAATTAATCCACTGTCCTCATCACTGAGATTTGAATAAAGGACCTGATAGTCCACCTTCTGGGACCAGGAGATAAACAGGAACATGCTTCCTGCTGTGAGGAGGATAACCATAATGAGGGCTATCCTCTTTTTGAGGGGCATAGAGCCATACCAATCTTTTATGTTATCTATTGCTGGCATCAGATCTGCATCCTCTGTATCTCTTCATAGGCACTTATAAGCCTGTTACGAACCTCTACCATGAGTTGAAAGGATAGCTCTACCTTCTGCATCGCTATAACTGCCTGTGTAATGTCTCCACCAGTAGCAAGCTCCTTTACAGCCTTCTCAGCATCAGACTGGATCTGCTGGAGTTTGCCTATTGCCTCGTTCAAAAATAGTTCAAAAGAACCCTGACTATTTTGATTAGCCTTAATTCCTTCCCCTATCTCAGGTTTTAAAGGACCTCCCAGATTGTTTATCCTGAGTTCTGACATAACCCTGACCTCCTTAACTTTACTTGCGCCACCAAATATTCAAGTCATACCTGTCCAAAATAAAGTTTTGAATGGGCATAAGGCTGAAAACAGGCTACAGGCATAAGGCTA
>DAISHO010000140.1:0-5625 GCA_036822495.1 Thermodesulfovibrionales bacterium | reverse complement strand
ATAGGCACGAGGGATAAATTCAGTGTAGTGCCCTATGCTATGTGGAGTGCCAATGGTTATCAGAATGTAAAGATAGTAGCAAAAAAAGGAGGTCAGTTTACGAGCATTCAGGCAGCCCTCAACAGCATAACAGACGCATCAGATACTAACCGCTATCTTGTGAAGGTGATGCCTGGTGTTTACACAGAGCAGGTGACGATGAAGGATTATGTTGACATAGAGGGCTCTGGAGAGCTTACGACAAAGATAACATATCAAGGTTCTGGAGCGCCAAATACAGGTACGGTTATAGGTGCGAATTCAGAGCTCAGGTTTCTGACAGTGGAGAATACAGGAGGAAATACCTATGCCATTGCCATTTATATTGGACCTGCCTCTTCAAATCTTGTGCATATAACAGCAACAGCTTCTGGGGGGAATTATAATACTGGCATATATATTCGTCCACTCTATAATTTTACAAATCCGACCTTATCAAATGTAAAGGTTCAAGCCTCTGGTGGTGCCGGTAGTTATGGTGTGTATAATGCTGGTAGTGCGACCGCTACGATCAATAATTCGATAATATCAGCTCAAGGTGGAACAAATAACTATGGAATATATAATACAGCTACATCTATAATTAACCATTCTCAGATTAAAGGGACAACTTACAGTATTTTTACTGAGGGTACAGTCAAGGTAGGTGGAACTAAGCTTGATGGTTCAATGGGTTCTTATAATGGCAGTATGACATGTGCAGGCGTCTTCAATGCAAATTATCAATTTTATGCTTCCTCTTGTCCCTAATATAAGTTTAAAATCACCTCGGGCAGAAAAACTGCCTGAGGTGAAGAAGCGTTTGAGACACTATAAAAAAAGATTTTTCTTTAAATAGCTTTTGACTTCAACATTATTGTCACAGGTCCATCATTTGTGAGGTTAATCTTCATGGTTGCACCAAAGATGCCCGATTTTACAGTGATGCCTGATGTTTTTAATCTCTCAATGAATATTTCATAAAGCTCTTTTGCTCTTTCAGGCCTTTCTGCCCTATCAAAGGATGGTCTGTTTCCCTTTCTGCAATCAGCAAGAAGAGTGAATTGAGACACAACAAGTATTTCGCCATTTATATCCATCACCGAGAGGTTCATCTTTCCTCTTCCATCTTCAAATATTCTCAACTGTAAGACCTTTTTTGCAAGGGCCTCAACATCCTCTTCTGTGTCTCCTTTCTCAACTCCAATGAATAAGAGAATGCCCTTTCCGATCCTTGAGATTATCTCTGAATCCACCTCAACTGATGCTGTATTTACTCTCTGTAGAATGAGCTTCATGAAAATATTTTAACCAAATTGGTTATAATTAAAAAATCCATGTCTTATCTCTACATTATAGGAGTTGGTCCTGGAGACCCTGAATTGCTCACCCTTAAGGCAGTGAGGCTTCTGAGGGAGCTTCCTGTGCTTTTTGTACCAAAGGGCAGGGAAGATGGGAAGAGTCTTGCCCTTAATATCGTAAGTAGTGTTATAGACCTCAGTGATAAGGATATTAGAGAACTCCATTTCCCAATGGTAAAGACAAATCAGCCTGATGCTCAGCAGATATCGAGGTGGGAAGATATAGCGAAGGAGGTCTTCACAGTTGTTGAAAAATCTGATGCTGCCTTTCTTACCCTCGGAGACCCATCTTTTTACAGCACCTTTTTTTATCTCTATGATAGGCTATTTACATTAAAACCAGACCTGAAGATCGAAATAGTCCCTGGCGTATCATCAATAAATGCAGCTGCTGCAAGGGCAGGTCTATCCCTCGGCCTTGCCAGTGAAGGGATTGCTATAATTCCTGCAAATTATCTTAGCTCCGCCTTCCGATTTCTAAGCTCCGACTCCTGTTTTAACTTTGATACAATAGTTTTCATGAAGGTTGACAGAAACTTTGAGGAGATTAAAAGGTTTCTTTCAGAAAGAGGGCTTCTCGGAAAGGCTGTTTATATATCGAGGGTTGGAATGGATGGTGAAAAGGTGATATACGACCTCAATACTCTCAGGCCTGATGACCTCGATTATTTCTCAGTAGTAATTGTAAAGAGGAATTAGATATGAACACTATAAGAGAATGGTTTGACTCCTTTGTAAAGGAATACCTTCAAAGGTCTCCTGATGAGGATACGAAAGAAAACTTAAGGCTAAAGGCTGAACATACCCTCAGGGTTGTAGAAAACATTGAGAGGTTTTCTAATGCCCTTAATCTCAATCAAGAGGAAAAGAGGCTCGCTCGGATAATCGCCTTTTGTCACGACCTTGGCAGATTTCCTCAATACTTAAGATACAGGAGCTTCAGGGATGCTGAATCAGAAAATCATGCCATCCTCTCGATTGAGGTCATAAATGGGTCGGGAATTTTAAAGGAATTTTCAGAAAGAGAAAAGGAGATTCTCTTTGAGGCAGTGAGGTATCATAATGCCTTCAAGATCCCTGATCTTCCTGATGAGGTTCTTTTATTCGTAAAGCTTATCAGGGATGCTGACAAGCTCGATATCTGGAGGATCTTCAGCGAATATTACCAGCTCCCTCGAGAATTAAGATCTCCTGGTCCTGTCCTTGGTCTTCCTGATACAGAGGGTGTATCAGAAGAGGTCTTGAGGGCAATCAAAGAAAAGAGAATGGCTATGTTAAAGGACCTGAAGAATCAGAATGACTTCAGACTTCTCCAGCTCAGCTGGGTCTTTGACCTTAACTTCAGGGAGTCCTTTAAGCTCTTAACAGAGAGGGGATATGTCTCCATTATAGGAAATATTAATTCGAGTTCTGAAAGGATTGGTGGCGAAGGTAACAGTTCAAAAAATGTAATTAAGGAGATTGAAGATTACATTGACAGCAGATTGAATGCAAAGGTCTTTTTTGTTGGTGCCGGGCCAGGTGATCCTGAACTCTTAACAATAAAGGGAAAGAAGGTCCTTGAAGATGCCCATGTGGTTATTTATGCAGGAAGTCTTATAAATCCTGAGCTTTTGTCAGGCCTTAAGGCAAGGCTTTATGACTCATCGTCTATGAACCTTGATGAGATAGTTAATCTCATTAAGAGATACTATAATCAGGCAAAGAATGTCGTGAGACTCCACTCAGGTGACCTTTCAATCTATAGTGCCATGACAGAGCAGATTGAAAGGCTTAAGAAGCTCAATATCCCTTTTGAGGTTATACCCGGAGTTTCATCCTTTCAGGCTGGTGCAGCAATCCTTGGCAAGGAACTTACAATACCCGAGGTAAGCCAGACCATTATATTAACAAGGCTTTCTGGAAGGACACCTGTGCCGGAAAAAGAAAAGCTCAGTGAACTTGCAAGGCATAATGCTACAATGGTCATATTCCTCAGTGCCCAGATGATTGATAGGGTTCAGGAAGAACTCCTTCAGGCCTATCCTCCAGGAACTCCCTTTGTCGTTATAGAAAAGGCAACATGGAAAGAGCAGAGGGTTTTACAGGGTGAACTTAGAAACCTTGCAGAGGTCGTAAAAGATGCTGGCATAAACAGGACTGCCCTGATTTATGTCGGCAATGCCCTAAGTGCCCCAATGGAAGAATCGAGACTTTATAGCAAGAACTTTGAGCACACCTATCGCAGAATCGGTGGCGAAAGTAACAGTTAGGGTTAATGACATTTATATTTTACATAACTAATACAGGAAAGGCCTTGGCAGAAAGGCTCAAGGGAATATTTCCTTCTGCAGAGATTATTAAATTCAATAAATCCGCAACTGTTACTTTCGAGAGGAAATGGAGGGAGGCAAAGAACCTTATATTTATAATGGCAACAGGCATTGTAGTGAGAACTATTTCTCCATTCTTGAAGGACAAGAAGACTGATCCAGCTGTTGTTGTGATTGATGAAAAAGGGAGATTTGTTATAAGCCTTATTGGAGGTCATCTCGGAGGTGCCAATGAACTTGCAAAGGAGATTGCCCGATATATCGGTGCAGAGCCTGTAATAACCACATCTTCAGACATTAATGAGCACACAGCCATTGACCTCTGGGCAAAAGAGCATAACCTTGTAATTGACGACCCATCAAGACTTCCATCGGTGGCGACGAGATTAATCAATAAGGGTTTTTTGAATATTTATGCAGACCCGGGGTTTAGCTTAGAAGGGCTGTGCCCCTATGACTTTATATCTGTCAGTGACCCTTCAGAGGCAGATCTAATAATAACGAACAGGATTGACCTAAAGAAAGAAGGTCAAAGTCAAATTCTTCTAAGACCTAAGAATCTTATAATAGGCATTGGTTGTAACAGTGGCACAGATGCTGTTGAGATAGAGGAGGCTGTTAAGGAGGTTCTTGAAAAATATTCTCTTTCCTTTAATTCAATCCACTCTTTAGCAACTATAGATTTAAAGGCAAAAGAAAAGGGTCTTATTGATTTTGCCAGAAGGCATGGTTTTAATATCTTAATCTTTTCTCCAGAGGAGCTAAACAGGATTAAAGATATAGATCCCTCAGAGGCTGTGTTTAAGGCAACAGGAGCCATGGGTGTTTCAGAGCCAGCAGCACTCCTTGCATCAGGTTCGAATAAATTGCTCATTCCAAAACAAAAGTGCGGAAATGTTACGATAGCTGTTGCGGAATTAGAGCGACAGAGCGAAAGACGGATAGAGGGACAGAGCAGAATTAGAGCAGCAGACCAGCAGACCAGCAGATGGGGTCCCCAGAAAGTCTCAGACTTTCTGGGGCAGAGAGCAGTAGGAGATTATGGAATTAATATTTCTACCTTAAAACACTGCTCTTCTACTGCTCTACTGCGCTACTACTCTATCTATGTTGTAGGCACAGGTCCAGGGGATCTGCAATATCTTACCCAGAGGGCTAAAGATGCCATAATGAACTCTAATGTTATAGTTGGATATGACACATATATTGACTTGATAAAGGACATTATCAAAGGCAAAGATGTAGTTTCTACTCCTATGACTCAGGAGATCGAGAGGGCAGAGAAGGCAGTAGAACTTGCCCTTTCTGGAAAGACTGTCTCGGTTATAAGTGGAGGCGACCCCGGGATATATGGGATGGCAGGTCTGGTCTTTGAGATACTTAAAAGTCGTGAATCAGAAGTGGAAGGTGAAAAGTTAAGGATAGAAATAATCCCTGGCGTTTCGGCCCTTAATGCCTGTGCAGCAAGGCTTGGTGCTCCCCTTATGCATGATTTTGCTGTTATAAGTCTTTCAGATAGATTGACAGACTGGGAATTGATTGAAGAAAGGCTTGAGTCAGCAGCAAAGGCTGATTTTATAACAGTTCTGTATAATCCAAGAAGCAAGGGAAGGCAAGGGCATATAAAAAGGGCAATAGAGATATTTATGAAATACAGGAGTCCTGAAACACCTGTTGGAATAGTGAAGTCTGCTATGAGAACGGATGAAAGGGTTATTATATCTACTCTGAAAGCCCTGCCTGTTGAGGAGATTGATATGCAGACAACAGTGATTATAGGAAACTCCTCAACATATATCTGGAATGGATGGATGATTACACCAAGGGGATATGAGAGGAAGCTCAGGATCGGTGGCGGAGGTAACAGTTGATGTCCGCAGTAGCCTTTCTCTGGGATGAGTCCCATCTGTGGGGATTGATTGCCTATAAGAGTC
>DAISHO010000139.1:0-5660 GCA_036822495.1 Thermodesulfovibrionales bacterium | reverse complement strand
ACAGCCCGAGACCCAATCCGTTTCATAATATTCAGGTCTGCCCTTTAAAAATTCATCTAAGGGTTGAAAATCTCCAATTAAAGACGCTTCAAGGATAAAATCAAATCTTCCACCAGCAGACTGCACTATATCTCTCGCCTCTGCATAGCATATAAGCCCACCTGCAAGACCGATATCCTTTTTCATTTCTGCTATCTTAACAAGGGGCTCTATAAAATCTGGCTCGCAGATGGTATCATTATTTAATATTAAAAGATACTCTGCCCCATTCTTTACAGCAAAGTCCATCCCCACATTATTGCCTGCGCAAAAACCGAGATTAACCCTTGAACATATAAGATGGAGCTTTCTGAAACCCTCTGGAAGTTCTTTTTCATCTCTTTTCTTTAAAGGCTCGGCATTTCTATCCTCAAGGTCATATTCATTAATTGGGATGCCATTGTCAGAGGCCCATAATCTTAGCCTGTCAACAGAATCATCCCTTGAGGCATTATCAACCACCACTACATAAAAATTTTTATATGTAGCCTTTTTGAGCGAGTCAAGACATTCAACAGTATCCTGCCAGCCGTTCCAGTTCAGGATTATTATGTAAACAGGAGGATATGCTTTCATATAATGGTATGATATCCAAGCCTTTTCACTGGCTCAAGGTCTTTTATCTTTTCATATACAGAAAGGAGCTCCCTGTTATTCAGGAAAGCGTATCTTCTATCTTTTTTAACTTCTCTTAAGACATTAGAAATTTCTTTGCTCATATCAAGGCCAGCAAATTCAAGTATCCTTTGAAGGGATTCTTCAGGTGTCTCAAGAAATGTCTCATATTTAACATGAAGCATTCTTTCACCAAACTCTTTATCAAGACTCAAGGCTTTTTCTGTATATTGACACCATAGATTTATCCCTTCAAAGATATCCTGAACCCTTACGGACCAGCAGGGATAAACCTTGCCTTTGAGAAGCAACTCCTTAATCCTTGCCTTTAAACCCATCCTTCCATCCATCCTTAACCTGTATTCTCTCTTTCTTAAGCTCTCTGCAACATCTACAGGATTCCTGAACACATGGATAATCCTTGCCTCAGGAAATATCTCTTTCCAGATATCAATGGTAAAGGTATTCCTCGGGTCCTTCCAACCCCACGGGAAATCTATATTCTTCATTGTTTTATATTTGAAGAATCCCAGAGGCCCAAGATAATGAACTCTTCTTAAGCCTTTTAAATGTACCTCTATCAATCCCCTCGCATAATCTTTAAAGGACCGATCTATAAAAAGAAAATTATGGGGATTGTCCCATGAGGCATTAGCCTGTCTGAAAAGGAACTCATTAAGTCTTTGAAAGAATATGGACTCATTATTATCGTCCTGTTTGTAACCCATAAAAATACCAGCTTTATGCAGGAGCCCTGCAATGAGGCTCGTCCCTGACCTGTGCATGCCAATAATAATAAGTGGAGCCTTTGTCTTAGACATCGTAACCGAGTGTCCTGAGCACCTTTTCCATTTCAGTATTAAATTCTTTTAAAAGATTTACTGGGAATTCATCTTTCCATGCACCTATTTCACCTCTCCGAAATGTAGGAGAAGACGGATCATAAATATTTTCACAAACAGATTTAATTAAACCTTCATCTGACTTTCCAAGATACTTTGCAATCCTATAAATAGTTTTTCTCTGTTCCTCGACTGAACCTCCACCTCTTCCTCCCACAAGGTCTTCAAACCTTACAACAAGACAATCAGTCTCATTCCATAGAAGGACTTTCTTATATGCCTCCTTAAACCCTATAAAAGGACGATTATCTAATACACCTCCGTCCATTAAAAATCTTATCCTATCTTCAAAAGTAAATTTTTTAAAATTTTTACTGGCTGAATGTTCAGGTCTTGCCATATAATGAGCCATAGAGACTATTACATCTCTTGGATCACGAATTATTAATATGTGTTTAAAATATAACTCATGAAGCAGGTCTTTGAATTCTTCACTATAAGGAACATGGCCTGCAATATATGAACCAGAACCAACTCTTTGCAACCACTTCTTAGATAATCTGTAAGATACAGCTACAGGTGACATAACACCTATATCAACCGTAGCCTCATAATTTCTCCTCTGAAATAGAAATGCGATATTCCTGTTCACACCTTCATAAATAAGAGATGAAGGCACCCACAAACCCAGCTTACTTAAAACCTTTTTAAACAGGCTATTTAAAAAATTTTGATAACCCAAAAGCTCAACTGTCTTTACAAGCAGGTGCGTACCGCTCTTTGGCATGGAATTAATTAAAAGTCTCATGCAGTCACCTTAAACATTAATCCCAATCAAAGCTTCTGCCAATTAGTTCAAATAATTGTTTATTATATGGCTCGAAGTATTTAACTAATTTGCCTCGCATCAGGTTGGATACTGATAAATTAATATGAGATTTGTTAAACTTTTGAATATTTCGTAATTCATATGGTTCACGATCAAAAAACTTGCAAATTAGATTAATTATCTTTTGTGGTTCTTTAAAGAACTCCTCACTGCTTATTATAAGGAATTTTTCTAAAGGAAAGAAATTAAGCCATCTCTTTAATTGCTCAATATATATTCCCCTCGACAGATAAGAAAAGTGTTGATGATTAAAACTATAATAGTGATGATTATTTATCAATTTTGAATCCTCTCCGCCGATCCTTTGAGGTTCTACCTTTATTGCTTCCTCAAAAGAAAGGGACTCTATCCCTCTTGTTAGATTAAATTTATAATGTGAAATAGCCCGGTCAACAGGATTTCTTAATAACAGGATAAATTTGATTTCTTTGCTCATAATTTTACAAAAGTCGTATACCCTTAACGGTACAACAGGATGGTAAAAATAATAAGGTGTGGCCTCACCTGTCAAATAATTCTCATCTTTGATATAAGGGAATTGACTGAGGTACCACTCGTAGCCTTTCATATAATTAATGTCAAAAAAATGTATTTCTTTTCTAACAGGCTTTAAAATAAATTGAGCTTCCATTAAAGATTCAAATAATGAGGTGGTTCCACATCTTTGAGCTCCAATAATGATAAAATTAGGTATTGAGCCTGTTTTTCCTAAAAGTATTTTGGCCTTCCAGAGAATATCATTAATTTTTAAAGATCTATATATTTTCACCTTAAACCTATCCCCTTTTATTTGTCACTAAATATTTTATGCCCCCACCTGAGCTCCAACAATAAAAAAGTCTGGTTTTCGCATTTATTCTTCTCCTTAATATTAAAATACCTTGAAGCTAAATTCCTCTACTGCCCTGATTTGCTCTTTGCTGAATATGGAGAGGTCATATTTTTTGTAACGGCCCATCGATTTCGGAACCCTCGGTAGAGTTATTAATCTTTCCATATTAACATTCTCAGATTTCACGAGAAAGTTTATAATTCATACATCTAAAAACTTCCCATAAAATTTTATCTAACTTTGCCAAAGGCAAGGCTGTTAATTCCTGTCTTTTTCCAAACAATCCACCAGAGGATGGTATTCCAGACTATCATGGACATGGCTGAGGCTATTGCAGCGCCAATAAGACCAAGAACAGGAATTAATGTAAAATTTAACACAATGCTTGTTATAAGTGCAATGGTTCTACCTTTAACTGTATCATTTTCATGACCTGTCATATTAAGTATTAGACCAACAGAGCCTGCTGCTGAATTAACAAACTGGCCTATCAGAAGAATCAAAAGAGGCTCATAACTCCCTATGAAGGCAGTTCCAAAGACTAAAGAAAGAAGCTTTTTCCCGGCTATGATAAAAAATAATGTTATGAAAAGATTGAAAAACAACACTGCCCTTGCACTAAGGGTAACAAGCCTCTGGAGTTTCTCCTTTTCAAAAAGGACATAGAGCCTTGCAAATCTCGGACCCACTGCTACATTAATTGCCTGTAATCCAAAGGATGCAAAAAGGGCCATCTGAGCTGCTATCTTGTAAATCCCAATATCTTTTGGAGACAGAAACAAGCCAAGAATAATAATATCTATATTACTGTAAAGGGCATTTATACCTAAAAGCATTGTAAATGACCAGAGGCTTGAACGCCATGCTCGAGATTCAAAAAAAGGCTTTGTCTCCTTTATGTTGAAGGGTGTATGCTGTATAAGCATCCATGCACCAGCAATAAAACCTAAAAAGGCAGAGAATACATTCATTGCCATTGCCTTTTGAGGGGTAAGATTAATATTGAATAAAATCGTGTACGCTAAAATTATCAAAACAAATACACCAGGCCTGATAAGTAATTCAGGCAATTGGCCAAGCCCTATCTTCTGAAGACCTGTAAGGCAGGAAGACCTTAAATCACCAAGGGCTGAGAGAGGAACAAGCATCAATGCCCAGAGGATTATCCCTGCGTTCTCCTTTGCCTTGCTGTATAAAAGGATTGATATAAGGGCAATGATTATTATAAAAATAGAATTCTTTATCACTATCCCTGTTGCCCACTGCCAGAGGCCTCTTATCTTCTGTGGCTCCTTAATGGCAAGGTTGCGAGAGGTCTCTCTAATCACAAGTTGTGAAAGCCCTGCAGATGCAGGTATGGACAGGACAGAGACAATTGCAGTTATATAGGAGTAAATGCCATATCCATCCGCTCCAAGGTGCCTTGATAAAAGCACAGCAGAAATAAAGGAAAGACCCGTTCCAGTTATCTTTAAAATGAGTATCTTGAGGGAGTCTCTGGAAACCTGAGAGTTTAATAAAAGTGAAAGCCTCTGCCTCAAAAAAAACATGTCTTGAATTCTCTTTTATTGCTCAGATTAGAAAATGTGACTTTTGTAATCAAGAATCCTCACAGCAATAAACCCTGAATTTTTCAGCTCCATCTTATTATACAAAAAAGTACTTCCATCAAGGGCAAGCACTGCACCGCCTGCCTCTTCAACTATTGCCTGACCTGCTGCAGTATCCCATTCCATTGTAGGTGTAAATCTTGGATAGATGTCTGCAGAGCCTTCTGCCACAAGGCAAAACTTAAGGGAACTTCCTGCTTGATAAAATTCAATCTCACTGTATTTCTCTTTTAGTTTTAATATAAAATCCTCAACCTCTTTTGAATGATGAGACCTGCTGGCAACCACTCTTATGCGATTACTCTGAGCCTCTCTATTTAGTATAAGTCTCTTGACTTCACTGCCCTGCTTTTTCCAGGCCCCCTCTCTTTTCAGGCTGTAGTAGAGGATGTCCTTTGCAGGTGCATATACAACCCCAAGCACAGGTCTCCTGCCTTCTATCAATGCTATATTTATTGTAAACTCTCCATTCCTGTTAATGAACTCCTTTGTGCCATCAAGGGGGTCAACAAGCCAGAATTGAGGCCAGTTTCTTCTGACCTCATATGGAATGTCTTTACCTTCTTCACTCAGGACAGGAATGCCTGTTTTTGAAAGCCCATGCATGAGTATCCTGTGAGAGGTAATATCAGCTATTGTAAGGGGAGAATTGTCAGACTTTTTGCTGATAGCAAAATCCTCCCTGTATATACTGAGCACCTCCTTACCAGCCTCTATTGATAGTTTTATAGCAAGCTCAAGGAGTTCTTTCATCTTAACCCATATCTGTCCAGGATAAACCTTAAACGGACATAAGGCCTAAAAGGCACAAAAGGCGACTCCTTAATGTAACT
>DAISHO010000138.1:0-5665 GCA_036822495.1 Thermodesulfovibrionales bacterium | reverse complement strand
CCTGTAGCCTATAGTTCCTCATGCCCTTTTAAGATTTATCTTGGACAGGTGTGATAAGCAGTATTAGTGAAATGATTGATATACTATCAAATAATCTGAAAAAGGCATGGCAACAAATACAGGTATGGGCTACTCTTATCTCTGAAAGGGTTAGCACAGAGTTTGCAGCTATTAGATTAATACAGGATGCAAAACGGATAGATGGAAGTATTGAGGAGATTTATAAAAGGATAGGCAAGAGACTTTTCGAGCTAAAAGAAAGACAGGAAAGGAATATTCTGAAGGATGAAGAGATAGCTGAGGCACTCACCGAGATTCAGAGACTTCTTCTGGAAAAGGAGACCCTTCTTAAGAGGGCATCAGAGATATTAGAGATAAAAAAGGAGAACTGACCACCTTTAACCATGATAGAGTTTATAATCCTCTTCCTCCTCGGTCTTATCACAGGTTCTTTTTTAAATGTATGCATATACAGATTACCAAGGGGTCTTTCTATAATAAGACCGGGCTCAAGATGCCCGGAATGCAGTTCACCTATAAGACCTGTTGATAATATTCCAATCTTAAGCTTTTTTATCCTCAGGGGCAGGTGCAGGGTCTGTGGTGCAAGAATCCACTGGAGATATCCTTTAGTGGAATTCCTGAATGGACTTCTCTGGGGACTTGGCTTTTATAAATTCGGTTTATCTATCTCTCTCTTACCTGTGCTTATTTTTTTATCCAGCCTTATTGTTGTAACTTTTATTGACCTTGAACATATGGTGATCCCGGATTTAATAACCATACCAGGTGTCTTACTCGGGATAAGTAGCAGCTTCATTATGGCAGACCCTTTTTTAAGATATGAGCACCATGGTATTCTTAATTCCCTTAAAGGCGCCCTGGCAGGTTTTCTATTGTTTTTAACTATCGCAAAGACAGGCAGATGGGTATTTAAAAAAGAGGCAATGGGCGGAGGGGATATAAAATTAATGGCAATGGTTGGAGCCTTTACAGGCTGGAAAGGGGTAATCCTTACTACATTTGCTGGGAGTCTTATCGGTTCCATTATAGGGATAGCAATAATTATTAAAAGAAAAAGTTCTGACACAGTCATACCCTTTGGTCCATATCTTGCGATGGGTGCAACTATAGCTATTCTATTCGGTCAGGAGATACTAAATCTATGGATGAAACCATAGCCGTCCAAAATAAATTAAAATGTTATTTTCAAAAGGGCATAAGGCCTCAAATAGGCGGAAGATAGGCTATAGGCGTTAGGATATTAGGAAAAATTCTATAGCCTGTAGCCTATAGCCTGTAGCCTACCATAGCCTGTTCTTTGGCCTCATGCCCCTTTAAGATTTATTTTGGACAGGTGTGGGATGAAACCTTAATGGATAGCTAAGATGCGAATACTGATTGGTACTGCATTAACAGGGATACTGATTTCAACCATAGTTATTATAGCCCTTCAGAAGTCTATAACACCTTCCATTATGATAATAGCCCTGCTTGCTGGTTTTGGCCTGTTAACCATCCTTGTCAGTTCCATTAAATCCTCATCCAGTAGAACCAGACAAACTGAAAATGAATTTATGATGGAGACCATAAAGGAACTCGTCTCCCAGATGAAAAACAGGCAGATGGAGCTTGACATATTTAATGAAAACATCCTCCAGAGTGTCCCCAGCGGGGTAATCAGCATAAATAACGATGGAATTATTACAAAGATCAACGAGGCGGGCATGAGGATTATCGGAAATACTGAGGTCGTAGGAAAACCTATATCAGAGATTCTGGGAGGGCCTCTGTTAAATTACATCATTAAGAGCGAATTTATAAAAAGAGAGGAGGTGTTATCAGAATTTAATGGCAGAAAGGTATGGCTTGGATTCAGTGTCTCACCACTGATGGATAGAAACAAAAAGACTATAGGGAAGATAATAACCTTTACAGACATCACAGAGTTTAAGGAGCTTCAATCAAGAATGAAATTAAGGGACACCCTTCAGGGTCTTGGTGAGATGGCTGCTGGTATTGCCCATGAGTTAAGGAATCCGATGGGTGTGATTATAGGTTATGCAAATATCCTGAGGAAAAAGGCCGAACTATTACCTTCGCCATCAGCTTCATTCATTGAGCCGATTGTTGAAGCTATAACAAAGGAGATCAGTCTCATGGATAGGATTATCACTGACTTCCTTTCATTTGCTAGGTACGAAGAACCAAATCTTGTATCATTAGAGGTTAAAGAATTTATTGAAAGGATAATCAGTTCCCTAAGCCTTAAACCCATTTATAATCTCCAGATAGAAATAGAGCCTCAGGTCATAGAGGTTGACGAAACCCTCCTCGGACAGGCAATCAAAAATCTCCTCCAGAACTCCATGGAGGCAATGCCTGAAGGAGGAAGGCTTTTTGTAAAAGGCAAGAAGGAAAAGGATTCTTATCTTATATCCATTTCTGACACAGGAAAGGGCATCCCCGATGAGATTAAAGAAAAGATATTTATCCCATTCTTTACAACAAAAGAGAAAGGAACAGGCCTTGGTCTCTCTATTGTCCACAAAGCCATATCTGCCCATGGAGGAGAGGTCTTTTTTGATAGCACCGAAGAAGGAACAACCTTTACTTTGAGGCTTCCAGTGAGGCTTTAAGTAGTCTTCTCAATCTCTCTGTATCTACAGGCCTTCCACCAAATCTTGCCTGATTATAGAGCTCAATAAACTCCTTTACCGCATCTCGATTAAGTCCTGCGGTTATTGCGATTTTTAAAAGCTCTCCTGAGGTTGTTGAGCTTGTAATCCTATAACCCTTTTTTTCTAAGACCTTTCTTAACCTTAAATAATAAAAACCTGGCATGGATAATTTTCGACTCCTCCTCTTAATAGACCGGTAGAGAAGCAGAACAGCAGAGAAGCAGAGTAACAATGCTATAGCCCTTAGTGCCAGAGTGCCAGGACGCGAGAGTGCGACAGCCTTAAGCCTTAAGCCTTCAGCCTTAAGCCAGTTCTTCAGTCTTCCGCCTATTGCCTTTAGCTTATAGCCTCCTTCTGACATTCCCTTGAGGAGCTCGATCTGGTCTTGTCTACTGAAATTTACGACATATCTCTGCCATTTCATTTTCATATAATCAAGATAGAGCAATATGAGGGAGGGTCTTTGCAGACCTAATTGAGCCGGTGTTGGGTCAAACCTCTTCCATCCTCCATTAATCCATGACTCGACCCATGAGTGGGCATCCTTCTGACGAATAATTACATAATTGCCAACAGGATTCAACTCACCACCCAGAAATCCTGTAACTATTCTTGCTGGAATTCCTTGAGATCTGAGCATGAGGACCATGGCACTGGCAAAGTGCTCACAGTATCCTTTTTTTGAATGAAAGAGAAAGTATGTTACAGGGTCAGAGCCCTTGTTCGGTTTACCCGGATTAAGAGAATAAATATAATTTCTTTTAAGATACCTCTCTATTGCCAAAACCTTTGTTTCAGTGTCGATTGAAGGGTTCAGCGCCTCTTCAGTCCTTAAAAGCTCCTCTGTAAATATCCTGATAGGTTCTCTTAAGTTTTCTGGAATCTGAAGAAAATCAAAGGTCAGGTGTTGTAGATCTGATGCTGATGGGAAATTCTTCCTTAGGCTCTGATTTCTGACCTCTGTTTTCTGCTCTCTCTTTTCTGACCTCTCTTTTCTAAGATCTATTTTGCTTATTACTTTATAATTAATCCTTCTTGCACCTTTTTTTGGAATATACACGGTGCCAGAGGCATCAATCTCGACCCTGTTTAAAGAGGCAATTAGGGAAACAGGCCTTTCGAGGCTGAATATGATATCTGACTCAATGGGTTCAAGAAGTACATCCTGTTCTACTATAAGCTCAGATACTGGCTCAGTGCCCGCGCTCCTGTTTGCGACACCAAGACTGTTACTTGCGCCACCAGTTTCTATGAAAAATTCATCACCTATTCTAAATAGACTCTTCTTTGTATCTTGAAAGGTGTTACTCCAGGTCTCTCCATCAAAATAATCTAGGACAGTACCTTTCCAGTATAAAGTTCCTTCAGGGACAGGTCTCAGTTCTACTCTTGCTACCACTGTTGAGTCAAGCTTGAGGTCTCCTGAAGATAAGTCCATTCTTTCTGAAAAACCAGCATTCTTAATACCCTTTATGTGGCTTTTTCCCCATAATCCATATTTAAGCCTCGGAAGGGCTATGAAGAATACTATTGAAAGCACTACACTCACTCCTATAAGGAGTCCCAGTGTTTTTAAAGGAATAGAAGGCTCAACCTTTTCTTTGATGTAATGAGCCATATTCATTACAAAGATAAAGAGGATTATAAAAAGGATGATTATTCCTCCAAAGAGCATGGCAACAGTAAACTCTGATGCAACAACAAGCTGTAGAAGTGCCATGAAATAGACCTGAAAAGGGTCGTAGGGTTCTTTAATATCAAAGGATTTAATTGCATGGAATATAAAACTCAGATGGGCTACAGATATGAGGTAGTCTTCTGTAATAATAAAGACATCAACAAGAAAAATAATTAGACCTCCAATGGATGAAGCTCCAATAACAAACCTCGAACCCTGGGGCTTTCCTTTAAGAAGTCTCCAGTAGCCATAGAGCATAAGAAACAAAAAGGGATAATACACAGGGTTTGGCTCTCCCGTTATTACCAATGAGAAGGAGCCAGCAACGGCTGTAAGGGCTGTAAGGAGTTTATATCTCTCTGGCATAATAGGTCTTAATTGCCATATCTTTAAATCTAATTAAAGGAGAGCTGTCAGACTGAAGGATAAGTATAAAGGGGTCTCGAAGGTCCTTTTCGTCAATGAGGCAGAAGAAATCATCTGAAAGATTAATTACCGCAAGGAGGTCAAGGATCTTCAAAAGGGCTTCCTTCCCTATCCCAAAGGGGATAGTCTTCTTGCATGTGACAAACCTCAATGCCATCCCCATCTCTATGAGCTTTACCGCAAGAGATGCTGCAAAGGAGACAGACCTTTCGAAATCAGAGGTCCGATGGCGGATATCGGAAGTCAGATTTTGAGGAATAAATTTTTCCATAGATTCTGATTTCTGACCTCTGACCTCTGAGCTCTGTCTAAAGTTGTCAAAAATTATTGTTATCTTTCTGGTCTCCTGAGTTCCGTACTCCTTTGTCATTAACTCTCCTCTCTTTGCTGTTGCCTTCCAGTGAATCCATCTCCTGTCATCTCCATACCTGTATTCCCTTATCTTGTAGAACTCCTCTTCATTAAGAATACCTTTTCCTGCTTCCTCGAAAGAAAAGAGCTCCTCTTCTATATGGATTAATGCTGGATAGATTAAGAGCTTAGCTCGAAGTTCCGGAATAATGGTTCTTTCAGTAAATATAAATGGAAAACCTGTCCTGAGGATGACCTTTTTATTGAGGTCAAAGAGCCCTCTCCTAAGGGGAAGGACCTCTTCAAAGACCTCACTCTTTTCTTTTGGCCCAAGTTTTCTAATATAAGTTGAGAGTATAATGGGGTCTTCTATTTTGAGAAAAAGAGAATGGGAAGAAAGGAATTTTTTGCTATTAAATAAAGTTATTTTTATTTTAGAGGGTTTTCCAGCATAGAGTTCACCCAGCTGTTCAACCTTTACCTCTATACCACTCAGATTAAAGTATGTCACAATGAAGGAGATAAAAAT
>DAISHO010000137.1:0-5710 GCA_036822495.1 Thermodesulfovibrionales bacterium | reverse complement strand
CCGACCAGTACTAATAACCCGTTCGACTTGACCACTCCATGTTGTCAAAATTTGAGTTTAAATAATTTTGTGATATAATTTAAAAAAGGGGAATAATTGAAATTCCCCTTTTATATATTTTTAGGGAGCTATCCAGAGATGAGAGAAAAAGATATATTTGAAGAAATAATTGAAAGAAGCAAAAGGCGTGGGGTGATTACCTACGATGAGATAAATGATGCCCTGCCATCAGAGTATTTTTCTCCTGATGAGATAGAGGACCTTATGGACCTCCTTCACGATATGGGCGTGAAGGTTGTTGACTATGAGACTGCACCAGTTATAAGAGAGGAGGCAGAGGAGGAGCTTGAGGAATACGAGAGGGCTGAAGACCTTGTGCAGGCCTATTTTCATTCTATGGGTGATATAACGATTCTTACAAAGGATGAGGAGACAGAGCTTGCAAAGAAGTATGAGGAAGGCAGAGAGATAATAAAGGAGATTATTACAGGTTTGCCCCTTTACAAAAAGATACTTTCTGAGCTTGAAGCACAGCAGGAAGATGAAGAAGATGCTATTCCACCTGAGGAGCGTCCTGATGAGGCCCTTCACAGGGCAAGATTAAAATTTGAAGACCTGATGGAAAAGCTTTCTGATATTGACAGAAGGCTCAATAAATATGGAACCTTGAAGGACCTTAAAAAGACAATTACTGAGAAGAAAAAGTCTGGAGCAAATGTTGCAAAGCTCGAACAGCTTGCTAAAGAGGTTCAGGCAGAATATAGGGCGATTGAGCAGGAGTTAGGGGTAAAGGTTGATAACCTGAGGGTAATGTGGGACAGATATGTAAAGGCAAAAGAGCTTGCTGAAACAGCAAAGAATGAGCTCATCACAAGAAACCTCAGACTTGTTGTTAATATAGCAAAGAACTATGTCGGTAGAGGTTTATCACTTCTTGACCTAATTCAGGAAGGGAACATCGGTCTGATGAAGGCTGTTGATAAATTTAAATACGAAAAGGGATTCAAGTTCTCCACATATGCTACATGGTGGATAAGACAGGCTATCACAAGGGCATTGATAGACCAGACAAAGACTATTCGAGTACCTGTTCACATGATGGAGTTCTATAACAGGGTTACAAAGGCATCCCGTGAACTCACACAGGAACTGGGAAGAGAGCCTACCAATGATGAGATCGCAAAAAAACTTGGTGTTCCTGTGAGAAAGGTCGAAGAGGTATTCAGGGCTATTCAGGACCCTATAGGGCTTCAGACACCTGTTGGAGATGAGGATACAGAGCTTGAGGACTTTATAGGAGATAAGAATAGCCCGTCTCCTTATAATGATGCAGAAAAGAGTGAGCTCTCAGAGTATATCCAGAGGGTTTTGAAGACCCTTTCTCCAAAGGAGGAGAAGGTTATAAGGATGAGATTCGGTATTGGTGTTGAAAGGGATCATACCCTTGAAGAGGTTGGTAGATATCTCGCTATCACGAGGGAAAGGGTTAGACAGATTGAGGCAAAGGCCTTGAGGAAGCTCAAACATCCGAGTAGATTGAGGGTATTGAAGAATATTACAAGTTGAAAAGTCTACAAGATCAGAAGATTGAGGCCGGCTTAAAAAGCCGGCCTTTTTATTTCATTCATACCTGTCCAAGATAAATCTTAAAGGGGCATGAGGCCAAAGAACAGGCTATGGTAGGCTACAGGCTATAGGCTACAGGCTATAGAATTTTTCCTAATATCCTAACGCCTATAGCCTATCTTCAGCCTATGACCTTAAGCCTTCAGCCTATTTGAGGCCTTATGCCCTTTTTAAAATAACATTTTAATTTATTTTGGACAGCTATGTATTTCATTATCAGTGAAGGACCTCTCTAATAGCTGATTTAAGGGAGAGATATGTATAGGGTTTCTCAAGGAAGACAATTGTATCATCCATATCAATTATCTGAGCAATATGCTCCTTAAGACCATAACCCGTTGAAATAACTATCCTCTGCGCGGGCTTAATTTCTTTTACCCTCTTGAAAACTTCAAGACCATTTAGCTTTGGCAGTATAAGGTCAAGTAGAATAAGGTCAAGATTATCCCTTTCCCTTTCGAAGATCTCGAGGGCCTCAAGACCATCTACAGCCTCAAGAACTTCATATCCAATATCCTCAAGGCTCTTCTTTGTAAATGTCCTGATAGCCCTGTCATCTTCAACAACAAGTATCCTGACTTTGCTTTTTTCTAATGAAAGAGATTCCCCCATCTCTTCTTTCCCTCCTTCAGGCTTTCTCTCTGATATGGGTAGATGTATTATAAAACAAGAGCCCTTTCCTGGGCTACTGGTCACAGTAATAAATCCTCCGTGGTTTTCTACAACACCATATGCCATAGCAAGACCCATGCCTGTACCTTTGCCCACTTCTTTGGTTGTGAAGAAGGGTTCAAAGATATGTTTCATTGTCTCTTCATCCATACCAATACCTGTATCTGTAACACTCACACAGGCATATCTTATGGGTTTTGCACCGGGATGGATTAGCTCATCAGGTTTAATCTTTTTCTCAAAGGTTTCTATTATAAGAAGGCCACCCTGGGGCATGGCGTCCCTTGCGTTTATACAGATATTGAGCAACACACTTGTGAGCTGGCTTTTGTCGCCTTCAATTATGAGACCCTCCCTGCACAGATTTAGCCTTATCTCAATCGTCCTTTCAAAGGTCTCTGATATCACTTTATAGACATCATGAACAATATCATTCAGATTAAGAAGCTCTACAACATACTTGCCTTTTCTTGCAAATCCAAGAAGCTGTTTTGTAAGCTCTGCTGCCCGCATTGATGTCTTCTCTATAATATCAAGGGCATTATAGGAGGGATGGTCCTTTGGGGTATTTGTCTTGAGCAATGAGGCATAACCGAGGATTGCCTGAAGCATGTTATTAAAATCATGGGCAATCCCTCCAGCAAGGGTGCCTATTGCCTCGAGTTTTTGTGCCTGGAAGAGCTGTTCTCTTATGAGCTCCTTTTCCTTTTCTTCGTCTATCCTCTCAAACTCAATGCCAACGAGCTGACCAATCGTCTGGAAGGCCTTTACATCTACCTCTGAAAATACCATCTCCTTTCCAAAGGCATTCATTATTCCAGCAATCTCTCCTTTTCTGGTAAATATGGCGAGGCCGATAAAGGATTCTGCCTTTGTAGAGGTAAGAAGAAAGGCGTCAGGATAGTGTCTCCATGCATCCTTTTCAATAACGCACATGTGTTTTTTATTAATTACATCCTCACAGGGAGTGCCTTTTAAAGGTATCTTTATTCCTTTTTTGAGTTCTCCATTGATAAAAAGGGAGACTGCCTCAGCATATTCACCATCAGGACTTACCCTTGCCACAAGGGAGTTCAGGCCAAAGAGCCTGTTTATGGTGATTACAACCTCATCGAAGAAATCCTCACCCCTTTTAAGGATTGCCACATGATAGATGTTGTCAAGAAGTCTTGTCTCTCTCCTCAGCTCCTCCATTGAATCTGAAATGGCTGAGCTCAGATATTCTATTTCCTCTGTACCCCTATACTCTGGCTTTTTACCTGACCTCAGGCTTGCAACTATATCATTTATTGGCTTGTTTACAAGATAGTGGAGAAGACATATAAGCAGTATAATGGCAGAATAAAAAACAATACCTGTAATGGCATAGGTGAGCCTCACACTCTTCAAGAGGTCTGAGAAGGCACTTTGTTCTTTAAAGAGGAATATCCTCCATCCCCAGGGCTCAAATCTTATGGATGTTCCGTAATAGGGGATACCACGGATTTGAAGTGTGAATAACCCTCCTGAAGGGCTTTCTTTTATGGCTGAATTTATAAGGCCTTCCAATTCTTCTGTAGCGAAAGTAACAGTTGCTCCTGTTTGGAGAGTAATGTGTTTACCATTCTCTTCTATAAATCCAAGAAGGTCATTATTCATAATAAAATTTTCTATTCTCTTTAATACCTCTGCCTTTGCTATGAGGACACGCCTCTCGTCTTCCTGAAAACCCTGCCTTATAAGCCTGTTCAATCCATCATCACATATCTCATATATATCACGCTTCATTTCATCCATTGCTGTCTCTATTGTCTTTGTGGCAAATAAAGAGATATTTTTCAGGACAAATATATAAAGGGCTGTATATGAAAGGGATATGATTATCACAACTGGAAAGATTATCCTGAAGGATAACCTTTTAGTGTATCGGGATATCAAAGGGATTACCTCCATACTGGTTTTGAGGTGGCGAGTTCTTCAGGCCAGACAATCTCTTTTTTACCCCTCTGCCACTGGATAATGAGATTCATGTGCTCAATCTGAAGTCCTGATTTATTGACATGAAATCTTCCAATTAGTGTAATAGTATCCATTATTGAGAGGACATTCCTGATCTTATCTCTATCAAGGCTTTTTGCCCTCCTTACTGCCTCTTCGATAAGGAGACCAGCAGCATAGGCAGAAGCAGCATGGTATGAGGGCTCAATCCTGTATCTCCTTATAAAGGCACTGTAAAACTCCCTGCTTCCCTTAATACCATTATTGGGCTCCCACTGTGAGGCTGAAAAGACACCCTCAGCATCTTTTCCTGTAACCTCATAAAATCTCTTTAAAGCAGGTCCTACAGAGGCAAAATAGGCCGATGGAAACCAGCCCTTTCTCTTAATTGAGCGGAGGACATTTATGGATTCCTCCAGGTGACCACAGACAATTACAGCATCTGGTTTAAGCTCTGTGAGTTTTGTGATTATATGGGAGGGTATCTCTTTACCCTTTTTAAAGCCTTCGTAAAGGGAGAGCTCAAGGCCCAGTCTTTCAGCCCATCTCTTTGTGCCAGAGGCAATCTCTACTGAGAAGGCATCATCAGCATAGAGGATAGCAATAGTCCTGAGTCCTTTAAGCACAAGGAGCTTAAGGAATCCAGTAGCATAGGAGCTGGCTGGACTGTAAAGACCAAAGATATTTTTATATCCCTTTTGCCAGAGCCTGTCAGATGATGCTCCTGATGTAATTACTGGATAGCCATATCTCTCTACAACAGGAGCCACAGCCTCTGTTATTTCACTTGAATAAGGTGCAAAGAGGAGGTCAGCCTTTTCTTTTACTATAATAGATTCGTAAAGCCTTTTTGCTGTCTCAGGGTCTGACCTGTCGTCATGGATAAGGACTTTTACCTTTTTGCCAAGAAGGCCGCCTTTTTTGTTAACCTCCTCTTCCCAGAGCATTAATCCCTTATATTGCATGTCTGCTATATCTCTGTATTTTCCTGTAAGACCAAGGCTTCCAGCAATCTTTATCTCTCCTCCAGAGACATGGAGTGGGAAAAAGGAGGCCAGAAGCACTAATGTATAGATTACTCTTTGCATAAGGTTTTCCTGACCGAGGAGATAAATTCTTTTACAGCGGGAATTTTCTCTTTTACAATTAATATATTCTGCCAGTTTATTTTGAGATACTGGTGGATAAGTTCATTTCTGTGTTTAACAAGAGGAGCTAATTTCAGTGATATCTCTCCGAGAATCTCATAGGTAGAAAGAATAGTATCTTTATAGGTCTCAGGGATGTTCCTGCCCTTTAGTCGAAGAAGTTCTTCAGAAATATCAACTATTGAAAGGATAATATCATTGATGGTTTTATCAAGGATGTTTCTTATATCTCTATCAGCAAAATATCGATCTCGATCAATCCCTTCAATCTTTTTTAAGAAATATGC
>DAISHO010000136.1:0-5755 GCA_036822495.1 Thermodesulfovibrionales bacterium | reverse complement strand
CTGTAGCCTGTTCTTTGGCCTCATGCCCCTTTAAGATTTATCTTGGACAGGTGTGGACCAGGATAAAATATCGAGATTGTAAATCATGTTTTTCACAAGGGCTGCCACCTCTATATTAAAAACAAATCTCGGAATAAAAAGAGGCGAAAAGGTCCTCATATTTACTGATAGACCTGGCAAAACAGCAGATGACCTGTTCCAGAGAGAAAAGATTAAGGAGTTCTGTCTTATTCTGAGGGATCTGGCAGAAAGCCTTTCAGGGGAAGCCATTTTTTATGAATATGCCGAGACAGGGATGCACGGAATAGAACCACCCGAGGGGTTATGGAAAAGGGCATTTGGAGAGAGGGCAGTATCTGAACTTAAAAGAAACAGGCTATTAGCAAGGCTTTTAAAAAAGAAGATAAAGCCTGAGGAACTCAGCCTAATCGAGAGGATTATAAAGGTATATGCAAAAAGACCTGTCAATGTAGTTATTGCCCTTTCGAAATACTCAACAAGTCACACAAACTTCAGAGACCTTCTTACTAAGCTGTGCAGGGCAAGATATGCGAGCATGCCTCTCTTTGAAATATCCATGCTTGAAGGTCCTATGAATGTTGACTGGAAGGCCCTCAAGAAAAGGACAGAACTTATCGCCTCTGCCATAAAGAGGGCTGAAACAATTACCATAACAACTCCTAATGGTACAGAGATCTCCTTTTCAGTAAAGGGCCAAAAGGTTTTTAAAGATACAGGCATACTTACAAGACCCGGGGCATTTGGGAATCTTCCTGCCGGGGAGGTCTTCCTTGCTCCTCTGGAAGGCACAGCAAATGGTACACTCATACTGGAATGGGCACCCACAAGACCGCTGAGCTATCCTCTAAAACTTTATGTGAGGGATGGTTATGTAAAAGATATTGAAGGTGACGATCCATTTAAAGAAGACTTATTAAGGAAACTCAGGGAGAATCCTCTTAATGCAAATATAGCTGAGCTTGGCATAGGAACAAATGAGGGAGCAAGAAGGCCTGATAATATCCTTGAATCAGAGAAGATACTTGGAACGATCCATATTGCCCTTGGAGACAATAGCTCCTTTGGTGGAAGGGTGAGGACACCTTTTCACCAGGATTTTGTCTTTTTTAGACCCACGGTAAAGCTCAAGAAAGGAAACCAAGAAGATACCATAATCTCAGACGGTAAACTGAAGTCATATCTGTAGGAAATATTTTTAATCATATTCCTTGAACACTGACCTTGACTGCTATCATGACTCTATGTTACCCTTTTAACTCCAGACTTAGACCTTGTAAGTTAGTTGCTTTCCACTTTAGTGGTGGCAAAGTATAGATGTTGAGCACCCGAGATTCGGGTCTATGATAAAAACACATGCCCTATAAAGCAGGTCTCTGGTTCCCCGTAGGGGGTAAACAGGTAGGGCAGAGGAAAAAACCAGGAGGTATTTATGGCTGTAGTCACGATGAAAGAGCTTCTTGAGGCAGGTGTCCATTTTGGACATCAGGTGAAGCGATGGAATCCAAAGATGAAGAAATACATCTTTGGAGAGAGAAACGGAATCCACATAATAGACCTTCAGAAGACCGTAAAGGCAGTTGAAGATGCCTATGAGTTCGTAAAAGCCGTTGCCCAGCGGGGCGCTCCGGTCCTATTTGTAGGAACAAAAAAACAGGCACAGGAGGTAATCGAGGAAGAGGCAAAGAGGGCAGGAGCCTTTTATGTCAGCCAGAGGTGGCTCGGCGGAATGCTCACCAACTTTTCCACTATTAAAAAGAGCATAGAAAAATTAAGAAGATATGAAAAGATGCGGGAAGACGGGACATTCGAAAGACTGCCCAAGAGAGAGGTTGCTAATATAGTGAAGGAGATGGAAAAGCTCCAGAAATATCTTGGTGGCATAAAGGAGATGGAAACACTCCCTGGTGCCTTATTTGTTGTTGACCCCAAAAAGGAAAAGATAGCGGTTCACGAGGCGAGGCTCCTCGGAATCCCTGTAGTTGCAATAGTTGATACAAACTGCGACCCGGATGATGCAGATTATGTGATTCCAGGAAATGATGATGCCATCAGGACAATAAAACTTCTTACATCAAAGATAGCTGATGCTGTCATTGATGGTAAGGCATCTCTTGAAAAGGTTACCCAGGAGTCGGAAGTAACAGCTGCTACTGAAGCAGCTATTGAAGAAAAGATTTCCATGGAGGAAGAAAATGTCTGAGATAACTGCTGAGAAGGTTAAAGAATTAAGAGAAAAGACAGGTGCCGGAATGATGGACTGTAAAAAGGCACTTACAGAGGCTAATGGTGATTTTGAAAAGGCAATAGATATACTGAGACAGAAGGGTCTTGCCAGTGCAGCGAAGAAGTCTACAAGAAAGGCAGCAGAAGGCCTTGTTGTCTCATATATACACATGGACAAGATAGGGGTTCTTGTGGAGGTGAACTGCGAGACAGACTTTGTTGCAAAGACAGATATATTCAGAGAACTTGCAAAAGACATTGCTATGCAGGTTGCAGCCTCAGCACCTCAGTATGTATCAAGAGAAGATGTTCCACAGGAGGTTATTGAAAAGGAAAAAGCTATATACAGGGCATCCATTACAGATAACAAACCACCACAGGTTATAGAAAAGATTGTTGAAGGGAAGCTCGAAAAGTTTTATGCTGATAATTGTCTTCTTGAGCAGGTCTTTATAAAAGACCCCGAGCAGAAAAAGAAGATAAAGGATATAATAACCGAGGCAATTGCCAGACTCGGAGAAAATATTGTTGTAAGGAGATTTGCGAGGTTTCAGGTTGGCGAAGGCCAGAAAAACGGTGGCGAAAACCAGAGCTAAATACAAAAGGGCTGTGCTCAAGCTCAGTGGTGAGGCCCTCATGGGGAACAGGGGTTATGGTATAGACCCAGAGACAGTGGATTTTATTGCTAAGGAGATTAAGGATAGTCTCAGTCTTGGAACGGAGATAGCAATTGTTATAGGTGGAGGAAATATCTTCAGAGGGATGGAGGCAGCCACAAAAGGCATGGAGAGGGCAACAGCAGATTACATGGGTATGCTTGCCACAGTGATTAATGCCCTTGCCCTTCAGAATAGCCTTGAAAAACTTGGCATCCCAACGAGGGTTCAATCTGCCATAGAGATGAGGGAGGTGGCAGAACCTTACATAAGAAGAAGGGCCCTCAGGCACTTAGAAAAAGGCAGGGTAGTTATATTTGCAGCTGGTACAGGAAACCCCTTCTTCACAACAGATACTGCTGCAGCCTTAAGGGCAATAGAGATAGGTGCAGATGTGATAATGAAAGCTACAAAGGTTGATGGAGTCTATTCTGCTGATCCTGTAAAGTTTCCAGAGGCAAAAAAATTTGATACAATTACCTATATGGAAGTTCTTAAGAAGGGGCTGAATGTAATGGACTCAACTGCCATAACATTATGTATGGACAATGACCTTCCCATTGTGGTATTTAATTTAAGAGGCAAGGGGAATATCAAGAAGGCCCTTGCAGGCAAAAGGGTCGGAACACTTGTAACGAAATGACAGGCTATTTAGGCTATATGCAGGCTGAAGTTTCCTTTAAGGAATCATTTTTCTTCAGCCTTATGCCTATAAAATGGAGGGTTTTATGGAACCTTCATTAAAAAAGAGGCTCACAGAAAAGATGGAGGCAACTGTAGAGGTCTTCAAGAAAGAGATTGCTTCCATAAGAACAGGGAGGGCATCATTGGCCCTTCTTGATGGAATAACAGTAGATTATTATGGAAACCAGACGCCTCTGAATCAGGTTGCAACCCTTTCAGTGCCTGAACCAAGGCTAATAACCATACAGCCCTGGGAGCAAAAGATAATCCCCGAGATAGAAAAGGCAATAATGAAGTCAGACCTTGGCCTGACACCAACAAATGATGGGAAGACCATAAGGCTTGCCATTCCTCCCCTAACAGAAGAAAGAAGAAAGGAGCTTGTAAAAGTAGTAAAAAAGAGGGCAGAGGAATCTAGGGTTGCCCTTCGGAACATAAGGCGAGATGTTCTTGAGGAGATAAAGAAACTTCAGAAAGAAAAGAGCCTCAGCGAAGATGAGGTTAAAAGGTGGAACGAAGAGGTGCAGAAGATTACAGATACCTATATAAAGAAGGTTGATGAACTGTTAAGCCATAAAGAAAAAGAGATAATGGAGGTATAGTATGAATATCAATTATATACTTAAGGTTGAAGATGCAAAACTCACAGACATTCAGAAGGCCCTTACGCAGGCTGGTATAAAGGTCAGGAGCATCATAGAGGTCTTTAAAGAGGGCCAGCCATTGGCGCATACGCAAACTGAAACAAAAGAGGAGAAGAAATAATGCCAAAAAAGAAGACTACGGGTATTAATAAGAGCAAGAAGGCAAGGACAACAAAAAAGACTGCTGTTAAAAAACCAAAGAAGGCCCCAGTCTCAAAGAAGCGAACTGTTACTTCCGCTACAAAAAAGGCAAGAAAGAAGATTCAAATTAAAAAGACTAAGCCTGCAACTGTTACTACCGCCATCAAAACCCGTGCAAAGGCTGTTCCAGCTATTACTTCCTCTATCAAAGAGGTTGAAAGAACAGAAAAACTTAGGAAGTTCCTTCTTGGCCTTAGGGAAAAGATTCTCTCAGAGGCAAAGGCAGAGATAGCAAAATATATGAAGGGTGAGACAAAGCAGATAGTGGAGACAGCCCTTGATGATGGAGACTGGTCTGTTGTTGACCTTGCTGAGGATGTAAGCCTGAGACAGCTTTCTGCCCACAGGGAAAACCTTATGAAGATAGACGAGGCATTGAGGAAGATTGACCAGGGCACCTATGGAATATGCGAAGAGTGCGGAGAACCTATTACTGAGGAAAGACTCAGGATACTGCCCTTTGCTATATATTGCAGGGAATGTCAGGAAAGAAAAGAGGTACTTGAGAAGATAGAAAAGGAGTACGAATAACCCTATAAAAGCTCCAGGCTGAAGAGCTGAAATTCCCTCCCACAACAAAGCAGAAGTCTCTTGAACAACTGTTTAACAACCAGATTAGTGATTTAGTTTTGCTTATCCCGGCCTTTCTATGATTTGTTCCCAAAACCCCACCTCCGAGGTGCAGGTTTTGTACTTGGTAATGGCCTAACCTGAAAAAGCCCAAACCTTGACATCTGTCCTGAACAGGACTATATTTTAATTATGGAGACGGGGAAGGCAAAGGTATAAAACCCTTTATGCTTTTGCTATCCAGAAACTGCCTTTATAGTTTCGCAACTCCATATCTATTAATTTAAACCTGATGTGAAAATTACCTTTACTTTTCCCCCTTTCCTTTATAATCTTATGGTATAAGAAGCCACAGGCTTCAGGCTCCCTGAAGGGCTGGAATATTGGCTTATGAAGAAGCATGAAATCTCATAAGAGTCCAGAGGAGGTGAGCAAAAATGGGCACAACCTCATTATCTTCAGGTTTCACATGAAAATTTATACCTTGAATCTTCTGTCTTAAAACTGCATAAGCAGTGGCGACTAATTAAAAAAGGAGGTTAATAGTCATGTTTAAACCAGTCAGACTCTTCATTATAGTCTTTCTCCTGTTACTACCTATGATAGTGAGTGGCCAAGAACCTATTACTATTATTCAGCCAAATGGAGGCACCATACTATCTGGCTCTCAGTATCAGATTCAATGGACAGGTGATGCAGACCACTACACACTAAAACTCTCCATGGACAATGGCATGACCTGGAGCACCATAGCCT
>DAISHO010000135.1:0-5765 GCA_036822495.1 Thermodesulfovibrionales bacterium | reverse complement strand
ATCTGAGCTCCATGATAGCCGTGGTCTGATTCGCCAAAAACTTTAATAATCCATGTTCCAGCACGGTCGGGCAGGAATGAGACAAAACCGTTTTTGTCAGTTCTACCCTTCTGGTGCGGAATTTTGTCTTCAGGACCAAATATCTCATACTCTGAATAGCTTGCCGGGTCATCAGCAGAATAGAATATCCTTGTGCTTATGCCCCTATTTTCGACCTGATAGTGAACAGAATGGGCTTGTGCCACTGAATAAATCAGAAGCACAAGCATTATTGCGTATAAAATTTTAGACATCATTTTACCTCAAAGGTGATATTAGCAGACAGCGATAAGACATCTGCGTTTGGATTGTCTTTAAGCGGAATTTTTATGCCTGCTGTTATTATCTGAAATCCCGATTTCTCAATCTTTACCTCAGCCATGCCGTTTTTATCAGTCTTCAAATCTTCCTTATGGTATCCACCTACATTAACCGATGCGCCCTCTACAGGCTTGCCATCAAGGAAGACCTTTAAGGGAAGAGTATCTCCAGCCTTAAGTGAAAGCGGATTTCTTATCGGCACTATCTCCATCTTCACACCAAGAGGTTTGGCAAGTTTGTCGCTCCACTTTAAGATAGCCTTACTGTATTTGATTGAGTGCGATGACTCTACAGCATCAGGCACTTCTTTTTTAGGCTTATTTTTATAGCCGTCAGGGGTCTTTGACCAAAATCCGTTGTCAAAGAAAAGAGAGATAAAGGCTACTTTGCCCTTGGGTTTTATTATTACTGGATAACCTTTTTTTGAGATTGCCACCTGAACAGTCCTACCATCAATGCCATATGCTCTTATTTCTTTAACTTTGGCTGCCTCATAAGTTTCGGTTTTATCGCCATGTCCATAAAGTACGATAAATTGCCCATCCTTTTTCTCAATCCATGCATCATGGGCAAAGGCATTTGTAGCAATGACAAACATTACTGTAAAGATTAATATAGATTTCCTTAACATTGTCCTTTCCTCCTTAAAATCTGTATTTTATTCCAAAATTCAGATCCCAGACAGGTTTTGGATCGTATGAAGGGACTCCACTTATTAAAAACTCACCTTCTGAGGCATACTTCCTTGGATGATATGTAGATTCTGCAAAAAGCATCCATTGATTGATACTATAATTTGCTTTCATCATATAGCGGTCAACGGGCGGGCGTTGTATTGTCCCTGTTGCATTCAAAGGAGCCTTGCCCAGATACTGATAGCCGAAATCAATTGTCAGATGCCTCTCCTTAGCGAATTTGCACTGCCATTCTATGCCTACTCCTGCGTAGTCTTTAGGCACTCCCGTAATTTTGTCTTCGCCTGCCGTGGACGGATTTTTTATCCGAGCCTTTACCCATGCATAATTAGAATAAATCGCAAGCTCATTTGTAGCATAAAACCTTGCCTCAATTTCATAGCCATCCCTTTTTGATTCACCTATGTTAATTGTCTCAGAGCCAATATTTCTAATCTCCCTTTCCATATCTGTTTGATAATAATCAAAGGCAAGATTAAGTCTTTCAAACAAAAGGGTATTAAACCCTACATCCCATGTATCAACCTTTGCAGGCTTAAGATTAAAGTTTTTGTAATCTCTGTCAGCAGGAGACATCTCATCAGCAGCCGGGGATCTAAAGCCAAGCCCTTTGTTGGCAAATATATTGAGATTTTTAACAGGCGTAATCACGAAACCTATTTTGGGACTAAAGATAGATGTATCACCAGTTCCAGAATTTACAGGTCTTATTCTGTTGCCAATGTCAAAATCAAAACGATCATACCTAAGACCACCTACAATCTTTAAAAACTCAGTTGGCTTGTATTGCCCTTGAAAAAACAACCCTGTGCTCAGCTGCTTGATGTGCCAATCTTGTGTAGTTGAGGTTATACTTCTATTAGTAGTATTGAATCGTTGTCTATCACCAGTGTCGTACCTACCATCTGTGCCAAAAATAAGCGAAAGGTTTTTAACCGGCATATAATTATAAAGAAGGTTCCAGCCATAAAATACACGTTCATTATGTTCAAGCCTTTGTGAGCTTGGAGGGAATTGGGCATAACGATTTAGGTCTTCTGATGCAGTATATAATGTGGCATGAAAGCCAGACTCTCCACCTTTTGGTGTATAGTTTAAAACGAGGTTATAATATTCGCTGTCTCCTCCATCGGTCGGATTAACAGCATCAGTTCTTTTCCGCACTCCATTTTTTACATCATCAACCGAAAGGTAGCCTGGCGCCCCCCAATCTCTATTAACATAATGGGCTCTTATTGAAAGCTTACCATCCCATAGCGGCAAAGTAAGCTTATTGAAAAAATTATATCGGGTATAATCAGAGTTATCCCTGTAACCATCCTTTGTGTACGCCTCATAAACAAGAAATGGAGTCGGCCTCCATTGATTGTTAGAAATTGTTGCAACCCCTCTATAAGAGCCGTAACTTCCTAACTCAGCGCCAAGAGTTGGAGAAGTATCTGACTTTTTTGTGATAATATTGACAATACCTCCCAATGCAAAATCACCATATAACGCTGAAAAAGGCCCTTTGATAACCTCTATACGCTCTATCATTTCAGGCACAAGCCATCCAATATCTGCAAAGCCATGTGAATGGCTATGATGCGGAATATTTATGGGCACCCCATCAACAAATATGGCAACCTGACTTCCATGCCCGCTTTGATATCCTCTCATTCCAAAACCATCAGCAACATCACCCTGACCGTAATGACTAGTGATAATGCCCGGAGTTTTTCTAAACATATCAAGATAATGCCTAATAGTCATCCGCTCTAAATCTTCTTTTGTTATTACCTGTACAGCCGTAGGTAAGGTCTCACTTTTAACAGAGATATTTCCCTTATCTTCTATAATCGCCTCTCCCTCCACAACAATTTCATCGATACTCGTTACCTTTGCATAAGCAACCTGTGTAATCAAAGCGTTTACTAAAACACCAACAATGAACAAATTCCAAAACCTCATCGTACACCTCCTATATTTTCTTTTCACCCCCTTTTCTGATAAAATCAAAATACGGGGGCGTTGTTAGACGGCGTCTTCCGTAAGGCAGGGATGAATCCTTATTGCGAGTGGGTCTCCCTGCCTTTTTATTACCTCCTTTCAGTCACTATGCTGTAGTTCCTTACTCCTGCAAGACGCACCTTATCAATTACGCTTACAAGGGTGCCGACATCTGTATCTCTGTCAGCCTTTATCCGTAAGAAGTCTGTTTGAATGTCTTTAACGCCCTCTTGAATCGCCATTTGAAGCTTGTTTAAATCGACAATCCTGTCCATAAAGTAGATATTGCCTTCCTTTGATATATAAATAGTCTTTATCACATCTTTCTGAGCCTCTGCAGTCTTTGACTGAGGAAGTTTTATCTTTATTGCAGGCTCCTGCATAAGGTGCGATGTGAGCATGAAAAATAAAAGCAACAAAAATACTACATCTACCAACGGAGCAATATTCATATGTGCGTGATTATGCCGCCTTCTTTCAAACTCCATCCCTGCACCTCATATAAAGACTCATCGTTATCTCTTTCATCACAAATGCTATCTCATCAGCCTGTTTTTCAAGGTAATGATGGCCTATGTGGATTGGGATTGCCACAAGAAGCCCTGCTGCTGTTGTAATCAAGGCCTCCCATATGCCGCCGGCAAGTATGGATGGATTGACGCTTGAGCTTTCAGCTATTACCATAAATGCCTTTATCATCCCGGTTACAGTGCCTGTAAGTCCAAGTAGTGGTGTAATTGTGGCAATCAAACTAAGCCAACTCAACCCTTTTTCAATCTCTCTTATCTGCCTTGTGCCTATTATCGAGAGTTCTTTTTCATCACAGCCACTGCCAAGTGCCTTTAATATAGGAGTCATTATTTGAGGCCTCTTTTTTAATACCTCATCTGGTGAAAATTCCAGACTTTTTAACAGTAAGCGATATTGAATTGCCTTGTTAATCAATATGCTTATCCCAATAAGCGAACAAAGGGCTATCGGGTACATAAGTAAACCACCCTTTAAAAAGAGGTCAATCATTAATCCCTCAGCAAACTGAATTTTATCCGCAAAAGCGCCTTTGACATTACAGGCTTACCATCAACAATGGCCGGCAAAAAGGTTGATTTTTTAACAGCCTCAATAGCTGCCTCTGTGAAGCCGTATCCTGCTTTTTCTACAACCTCAATATTTAGAAGATTCCCCTTTTCATCAATGGTTAATCTTAACAATACCGTTCCCTCTTTACCGAGCCTTCTTGCTATCATGGGATACACGGGCATCTCTCTATGGGAAAACTTAGGCCCACTTTCTGAGCCAAGTTCTGAGTTAAATAATGATTTAGTTGATGCAGCTTTAGATGTCGTATATGCATGTGCAGTCTGCACTGATTCGGAGGTTAATGGTGGTGTCAATTGTGCAGACATTGGTGATAATGGCACTCCGTTTATATTGTTTGAAACAACCATGGGTTCAATGCTTGTTCTTGCAGGAGCCTCTTTGATTTCTGATTCAGTTATAACAGGCTCTGTCTGTACCTCTTTTATAATCTCATTTGGTATGGACTTCTTTGGTATTTCTTTTGGTTTCAGTTTAACTATCTTTTCTTTCACTTGTTTCATTTGTTGAACAGGTCTTTCGTCTATTACAAAGAGTTCAATTTCTTTAAAATGTCTTGATACAATCATTGACACTGGTATCATAAAAATCACTAAATGTAAAGCTAACGATATAAAAAGACCATAATTACGATGAATAACCATTTTTACTCCACCAATACATACCTACAGTTGCAGTCTCTTTCATCCAGAAATGAGCACTCTCAAAGACTAAATTTGCCATCAAGTCATTCTTTTCATCTAAAGAAAGGGTTTTATTTTTTATAAATGTCCAGTGTTCGATGGCCTCATCTATAGAATGATAGGCAAATGAACTTTCGATCTCATAGCACTTTGCAAATAACATGGTGTAGTCTTTATATTGCCACTTTACCTTGATCTCAGGAGGTCCGAGTTCTGTAATCACAAATACATTTCTTGCTTTTAAATTAAACATCTTTTTAAGGGATTGAAGGAATCCCATTTCTGTAAGATGGAGGGTGTTACAAGCCATTACAAGATCATAATCATTTAACTCAAAACATGGGATGTCTTCCCATCTCCTTTCATCAACACTAATCCATTCAATGCCCCTGCTAAAGGCATTTTCATATAGAAGATTTCTCATCCCCGTAGATGGTTCAATTGCTGTTACATCACATCCGATGGCGCATAAAGGCAAGGAAAGTATACCATTCCCTGCTCCTATGTCAAGAACCTTCCATCCAGGCTCAACCATCATCGTCAGGACTTCAATTATCCTGTCGTGGTAATTGTTATGCTCTATCCAGAGTTTATACCACCTTGCATAACTGTCCCAGAACTGAACCGTTGCCGATCTTTTGCATATCGTCTTTTCCATTAATCCTCCAAAAAGTTCTATCTTCTTCCTTCTTGGAAGGTATGAGGTGTCTTCGCGACTGGATGCTGCTGACAGAAGCCTAAACAAAAAGGCCATGAACGCTGCGTCTTCGTGACGCAAAGCCTTCATGGCCTTTATCCCTTTGTTACGAATTAAAACTAATCCCTGAACTTCGAGTTCAGGCTTTTTTAAGCATACACAAATGATCTTCTATTTGTCAAGTTTTTAAGAAGGGTAGTGTAAAATCTTCTGTGTAAATTTGCAAAAAGGACAAAAAAAGGT
>DAISHO010000134.1:0-5825 GCA_036822495.1 Thermodesulfovibrionales bacterium | reverse complement strand
CTGAAGAGGCATTAAAGATACTCAAGAGGCTTAAACAGAAGGTAGAGAGATAAAATTTTAGGCTTAAGGCTTTAGGCTTCAGGAGATTAGGGGAAAATTCTATCGCCTGTAGCCTATAGCCTGTAGCCTATAGGAGGTATTTATGCAGAGGACAGTTACCTATTTTGAAAGACCCGGCAGGGAAAACACAGAGGAGTGTCTGAAGATTAGCCTTAATGCCATTAAAGAACTTGGTCTTAAACACATTGTAGTTGCCTCCACAACAGGCACAACAGGCCTTCTCTTTGCAGAGGCAATGAAGGACCTGGGTGTCAATCTCGTCATAGTGACCCATTCAGCAGGATTCAAGTCTCCAAATACTAAAGAGATATCTGATGAATTGAGAGAAAAGATTCTCAGGACAGGTGCAAAGGTCTATACAGGCACCATGATAACCCACAGCCTTGAGACGGCCTTCAACCAGAAATTCAGTGGCCTCTATCCGACCCTTATAGTTGCCCAGACACTTAGGCGCTTTGGCGAGGGACCCAAGGTCTGCCTTGAGATAGTGATGATGGCTACTGACGCTGGTCTCATCCCTGAGGATGAGGAGGTTTTAGCAGTGGCAGGCACTGCCTATGGTGCTGATACGGTAATGATCATCAGAGCTGCTGCATCAAAGAGATTTTTAAACTTAAGAGTTGTTGAGATCCTTGCCATGCCGAGGGGATGAGATGCCCGATGAGCTGAGGATAGAGAGGCTTCTGCAGATCTATAGGACCCTTTGTGACAGTAAGAGCGGGGTCTTAAAGAAGAGCCTCATCAATCAATTTGGTGTATCTCCAAGGACCATAGAGCGGGATATCAGGATAATAGAAAAGGCCTTGTCCCTTAGAATTGAGGGCAGAAGAAGCCAGGACAATGAATGGAGATATTGCCTTCCCGAGCATTATCGTAATAGGGACTCTATAATCAAAAATGACAAAACAATCTTGCTTCTCCTTGAACTTGCCCTTGCCCATTTTAAATCCTTTGCAGAAAAGGACCTTTCGGAGAGTTTATCCAGGGCCATAACTGCCTCCTATCCATTAGTTTTACGTGATGACCTCTTCTATTACCACGATGAAGCACCTCACGAAAGACCGCCAAAATTTGAAGACCTTCTCAAATTGAGAGAGGCTTTTATTAATAATAAAATTGTCTCCCTTAAGATTAAGAATCTGAAAAAGAGGATATTCTTTAAACTCTATAAGATTGTCCACTATGTGGATGAATATTATCTTCTTGGTATTTTTGGTGGTGAAGAAGAGGTACATTTAATTTCCCTTCATGACATAGTAGATATAAAAATAACAGACAAGGCATACTCTATCCCTCAGGATTTTTCAACCGAGGAATATCTTAAACAGGCCTTTGCCATAGAGCCAGGACCAGTAGAAAAAATAGTCCTAAAGATAAGAAAACCACTGAGCGATTACATAAAGAACCGTATATGGCACCCAACCCAGAAGATTGAGGAACAGAAAGATGGTTCTATAATCCTTCAGATGGAAGTGCCTGTTGCAGAGGAGCTTATAAAGTGGATTCTGGGATATGGAGATGACATAGAAGTCCTTGAACCTGAAAAGCTTATAAAGATAATAATGGCAAAGGCTGAGAGGATTTACAGTCTCTACAGAAACGACAGGAATTGTCGCTAAGCCCCGTTAAAATAAATTTATGAAATATGATAAGAATATAAAATGTCCAGAATGCGGGGCAGAGATAGACCCCCAGATTGTTAATAAAAATGAGGATAAAAGTGCCAAAAACGCACAGTTCAGGCCATCTAATACTGAGACAGAGATACATCCAGAGAGTTTTTTCAAAATCCTCTGGTTAAGAAAGTTTGAGCTCTGGACATTGATTGTGCTTTTTATACTATTGATAGTTTCTGTACTTGACAGGTTACTTACTGGCAGTCTCCACCTCTGGATAGATATGTTGTATATAGGGGGATGTATTTTTTTTACTGTTGCTAGTTTAAAGGACAAAAAAATTATCACACTGGCAGATTTAATAGCTGTAATGCTGAAAGTCCTGTTCTGGCCAATTCTGTTTTTACTCTACTATACAATTGAATATTCAATTAGATTGGAGAATAAGGAATCTTTGTATAGAATAATCTTATATGTTAACAAACCACAAAAAAACCATAAGGAGGCATCTTAAGATGAGTAAGTATGGTATCGAGATTTTTGACAATCATGTAATAATCCTCACGGATAACAAAAGGGTATTGCTTGACACAGGAGCACCTGAAAGCATCAGTGATGGTTCTTCCTTGCAGATAATGGGGCAAGAGTATAGGTTTTCTTCTAATTTTTTAGGTTTATCAATTGAGAAGTTAAAGGAATTATTGGGTACAGATATTAACATACTATTAGGTGCTGATGTTTTAAAAGGTTTAAATTTTTTAGTGGATTGGGATGAAAAGGAAATCCAGTTTTCCCTAAATCCCATACCTTGCGAAGGAATACATGTACCTCTGGAGTTTTATATGAACATTCCAATAATAGCTTTAAATGCTAACGGTGAACGATTAAAGGTATTTTTAGACACAGGAGCAAAGTTATCATATTTTGTGGAAGAAATTTTATCTCGGTATAAACCTATCGGAAGGGCTCAGGATTTTTATCCAGGATTCGGGCAATTTACAACCGATATATATGAGATAACAGTTAAGATTAATAATAATTCAATTGTCATCCAGGCAGGCAAACTTCCAGAGCTTTTACAGAGGACCTTAGCTATGACAAATGCTAAAGGAATCCTTGGGAATGACATATTTAAGTATTTCAATGTATGTTTTAATAATTCGGAGAGAGAGATAATTATGGTAAAGAGATAACAGATAATAGACTTTCTTTAGGAAAGCCTAATTTTTAGGAGGTATATGAAATGAAAGAACAGGAGCAACAGATATTGAAGAAAATTTTTAAAAAAGTTACTGAGACTTGGAGTGAACCTAATGCTATTGCATATGTGCCCATATTGTTTTCCTTTGTGGAACCAAAAGAGCCCATTAGAGAGGCTTTGAAGGCTTTAAATTGCAAAAAAGAAAAAGAAGAGAGATTAGAAGTGATAATAAGAAGTCAGGAAAAGGATTATCATTTCTTTATGAGAGAGATTAAGGATCTACTTGGACCAGATGAATCGAGAATTGATTCTAAAACCGTGCTAATAATTTTGAGTTTAATGTTAGCTCTTCGAGGTAATAATATTAATCTTGATATTAACCAGTTGCATCAATCACTTTATAGTGAGTGCGATAAGTGTACAATTCGTGAAATATGTAAAGAGGCCTTTCCTCTTCTATCGGAATATGTCTATCATGCATTAAAGGAATTAAATTTTCAGATAGTTGATATGGAATAGCAGGGATTTCGGAGAGAGCATAAAGAAATTATTAACAGAAGAAGAAAATCATATTTTAAAACTCCTTAAGGAGGTAACATTATGGGTATAAAAGAGGATGTAGAAAAATATCTAAACAGTGATAGCCTGAAAGGGCTATGGAGCGATATTTATAATAGATTTGAGGACGAAGGAAAGGAAGGAGTAAAGAAATTCTTGGAAGAAAAGGCGAATGAAATAAAAAAAGAGTTTGAGAAGATACAGGAGAATATTGAAAGACAGATAGGGGCGTGAAGATGATTAAAATAACAAAAGTAAAGATAAAGGGATTTAGAGGGTTTACAGATGAACAGAAATTTGATTTTACTCATCCTGTTACCATTCTTTTTGGAGAAAATGGAAAGGGTAAAAGTAGTCTTCTTAATGCTATTGAATGGTGTTTATTTGGAAGGGAATGTATAGGTAGGAATACTGGCATTAGGGAGAGGATTGATTGGGAGGTTATGAACAGAAATGTAGATAACTGTTTGGTTGGGTTAGAGATTAAAAAAGATGAAACTATCTTTACTATAGAGAGAAAATATGCTGGTGGTCGTCGAGATGAAATTTCTATTCAGATTGGTGATAGACGATTTGATGGAGAGGAAGCCGAAAGAAAACTGGGGGAGTTGATTAATAATTTCTCATTTAAAGATTTCCTTTCTTCTGTATATCAACATCAGGAGGTGGTTAGATTTTTTATTACTCAGGAACCAAGGGATAGAAATGACGCAATAGATAGATTGCTTGGCCTTTCAAAGCATAGAAATATGATAGATGGGTTAACTGAAATGAAGAATCAAATTAGAGGAGAAGAACTGCAAGAAGAGATTAATAATCTATTAAATCAAATCAAAGCAAGAATAGATGTATGGCGGGCTCAGATTAATAATAGAGAAGAAGATTTAAGAAATAAGGGATTTAGAGATGTAGATATTAATGATGAAAAGGGTGCTAAAAATTTAGCAGATTCTATAAAAAGATATTTAAGTGACTTTTCTGAAAGGATAAACCTTAATTTATCTGAGGATTTTAATACAGTAAATCCTTATGAGATACCAGAATTTGCAAGTGTAGCAAAAAAGGAAATAACAAGGCTTCGTTCTGAGATGCCAGATGTAAAAAGACAAAATGAAATACATCATAGAATAGTTGAATTAAATAGAAATTTAAATGATTACAGAAATATTCAAAAAGATCTTAATGATAAAAAAAGATTTCTTGAAGAGTTTATTAAGACACACGGTACACTACAGAATCTTGAAGAACAACTGAAGAGGAAGGAGACCGAGATTAAAGATAAAGAGAGAGAAAAGGAGAGGGTTAATCTTCTTGGTACCATTATAGAGAAAGTAATCGGATATTTGAAATCAGACACTGTAACCAATAAAAATGTGTGCCCTGTTTGTAAAACTGAAAAAGAAGACCTTTTAAAAAGCTTAGAAGAGGGGTATATTAAAAATTATAAAGATAAGTTAGAAGAGATAAATCAGGAACTGGAGACTAAAAGGAATGAGAAGCTAAAGATAGAGAATTTAATTTCAGAATATAAGAAAAAAGAAGAGGATAAAACGAAGGCTGAAGAAAGGTTTAAACATATTTGCGAAAATATAAGAGAGATGTGGAAGATTAGTGAAAGAGAAGACATAGAAAGGTGCTTAATTAACTTTTTGAACGAAAGCAAAAGCGAAGATGAGAGGATTAAGGAGTTGATAAAGAAGAAACAGGAAGAATTAAATAAGATTGAAGGGAAGATTAGTGATCTACTTGAGATTTACGAGATATTAAAATTAAAAATGCAACAGAAGAAGGCCGAAGAGATAAGGGAATCTGGCGACTGGAAAATGCTTCAGAATAAAGCAGATGAATTCAAGAGGTTAGCTGAACAAATTAATGATATTGTATTAGCAATTCAGAGGGCGTCTCAAAGTGAAGCCAGAGTTAAATTAGATACTGTGAAAGGAAAAGTGGATGAATACTTTAGGAGGATAACTAATCATCCCTTGATTCAATTAAACTTAAGTGTAGAAGTGGATAATAGAACTAATAGGAATAGTTATAAGTTTAGTGATTCAAATGGGCGAGATATAATTCCTGTCCTGAGTCAGGGTAATATGAATGCCCTTGCCCTCTCAATATTTCTTGCATTAGCTAAGTCTGGAAATGCACCATTTGGTTTTTTAATGTTTGATGATCCTTCACAAAGTCTTGGAAGTTCTGAAAAAAAGGAATTTATAAATATCCTGAATGAAATAGCAGAACAGAAAAATCTTGTAATATCCACCATGGACAGGGAGTTTTTTGATTTAATGAAGGAGCATTTAATAATGCAGAAGCTTATTTATAAATTTAATAACTGGATACCAGATAGAGGGCCTGAGGTAGATATAGAGGTTTAGATGGATGCAGAA
>DAISHO010000133.1:0-5846 GCA_036822495.1 Thermodesulfovibrionales bacterium | reverse complement strand
TAATGGCGTAAGTAATAGTTGGCCTCATGCCCTTTTAAGATTTATCTTGGACAGGTATTAATCTTGAGAATTTTTTAAAAAGGAGGCGGAGATGAAGAGGTATATCCTTCCTGCCTTTATCCTCTTTTTATGTATTGTAGCCTTTGTTCTGGAACACAAAAAGACCTCTGCCCAGGAGGTTGATTGCCTCATGTGCCATAGTGCCCTCAGTCAGGAAAAGGTTGTCCATCCTGCACTACAGATGGGATGTCCGACCTGCCATGTGGCAGTTGATGCAACAAAGTTCCCCCATAAGTTTACAAATAAGGTTTCAAAGGGCCTTTCTTCAGAACCACCAGACCTCTGTTATGGCTGTCATGATAAGGCAAAGTTCACAAAAAAGACCCTTCACATGGCAGTAAGTATGGGATGCACAGGCTGTCACAACCCCCATTCATCAAAGAACGAGAAACTCCTTAAATCACCACCACCAGACCTCTGTTATGGCTGTCATGACTCAAAGGCCTTTTCAGGGAAAAAGACAATTCACATGCCTGTTATGGGAGGTATGTGCACCTCCTGCCACAGCCCCCATTCTACAGACACAGGAAAGCTCCTTCTTCAGGAACCACCAGACCTCTGTTATGGCTGTCATGATAAGGCAAAGTTTACAGATAAATTCATCCATGCACCAGTAGGGATGGGGATGTGCACCATGTGCCACACACCCCATCAGGCGGATAATGAAAAACTCCTCCAGTCACCTCCACCTGACCTCTGTTACAACTGTCATGATAAGGCACCATTTTCAAAGAAGAATGTCCACATGCCTGTAATGGGTGGTATGTGTCTGAGCTGTCATAGGCCCCATGCGAGTGCTGAGACTCAGCTTCTTCAGAAAGAGCCTGTTGAGGTATGCCTTGATTGCCATCCTGATATAAGAAAGAGCCCCCATGCCATAGCAGGCTTCTCACAGGCAGGCCATCCCATTGGCATTAAGAGAAAGGGCAGACCACAACTTCAGGACCCTGCAAGACCAGGGAAGCCTTTTTATTGTGGAAGCTGTCACAACCCCCATAGCTCAGACTGGATAAGGCTCTTCAGATACGAGGCAAACTCTGCAATGGGAATATGTACTTATTGTCATAAGTATTAAGCGGGGAGTGCGGAGCGTATAGCGGGTAGCGTGGATTAGGGTGTAGAGATTAGGGGTTAGAGTATAAGGTGAAAATTATGAAAGATTATTACATAAAGGCCTGTGAACATGGGTTAGTTGTTAAGATGCAGAAAACCCTCCTTTCTTTTTTTTCACTACTCCCTCTTATTTTCCTCCTCTCCTGCTCTACCATGAGCACTGAAGACAGGTGGAATCCCTTTTCCCTTCAATGGCCAGAGACTAACCCCAGAATAAGGTATCACTCCTCCTTAAGAGGTGAATTTGATGTGGTAGAGATAAAGGAGCCTGTAAAAAAGATTGCAGGAGAGGAAAGGGCTCCTGTTGTACTTTTAAAACCCTATGGAGTTACTACAGATGATAAGGGGAGGGTATATGTTTCTGATATAGGAAGGATATGTGTCTTTGACAGGCAGGAGCACAGATTTACTGTCTTTGAATCTCCTGATATGCCCAGAAGGCCCCTTGGCATGTTCTTTGACAGAAAGGACAGGCTTCTTTATGTCGCTGATGCAGAACTTAACAGGGTTTTTGTATATACAGAGGATGGCAGGATATTTCTTGAGATAGGTAAGGATGATGAACTATTGCGTCCTGGTGGTGTAGTGGTTGATTCTATCCGCGACAGGGTTTATGTAACAAATACTGGAAGGCATACCATAAGTGTCTTCAATACCAGGGGTCAGTATATTGGTGACATAGGAGTAAGGGGCTCAGGACCTGGGCAGTTCAATTTCCCAACCCAGATAGCAATAGATAATGATGGTAACATATATATTGTCGATACAGGGAACTTCAGGATTCAGGTTCTCGGTCCAGGAGACGGATTTATGAATTTCCTTTTGCAGTTTGGCTCACCTGGCACAGGGCTTTGTCAGTTTGGGAGGCCCAAAGGTATTACCCTTGACCGGAATGGTAATATCTACATTACTGATTCACTATTCCATGGAGTAACTATCTTTAGCAGAAATGGAAAATGCCTTCTTACATGGGGAAAAAGGGGATGGAAACCAGGACTCTTTGAGGTACCAGCAGGGATACATATAGACAGCAATGGCCTTATATATGTTGTGAGTCAGACAAATGCAAGGGTGGATGTATTTGAGGGAGTAGGGGTTAGGGAGTAGGGGTTAGGGTATAAGCTGAAAATTATGAAAGATTATTACATAAAGGCCTGTGAACATGGGTTAGTGGTTATACTAATCCTCTTCCTCTCTTCCCCTTCTTATGGAGGCCTTGAAGGTTCGAGGCATGACATGAGGATACTTGGCTCACCCGAGCCACCATGTATTTATTGCCATCTTCCTCATAAAGAGACAGAGGAGCCTCCATTATGGGACAAGACTCCAAAGTCCCGTTCATGGCCTGTTAAGGCATTAAAGAAGGAGAAGACCTCCTCAGCAAAGGTCTGTCTTAGCTGTCATGATGGTAATATTGCACAGGATGTAACCATCTTTATCCCTTCGGAGGAACTCAGAAAGGAGAGATATTACGCCATGAAAGGATTTCATGTAATCCATGGTCTTGAGTTTTATTTAGACGAGCAGGGGAGGGACCATCCACTGGGCATAAACCTCAGGAAGATGGCAAGACATAATCCCGAACTCAGGGAGATCCCCCTCTCCAGAATAAAGCTGAAAAAAGGCAGGATAGACTGCACAACCTGCCACTCTGTCCATGCAGAAACCCCTTATAAGGCATTCCTTGTTATGGATAATTCAAATTCAGACCTCTGCCTTGGATGCCATATAAAGTGAATCAATTATTCAGGAGTTTGGCTTATCGATGAGAAAATATATATCTATAAAGGCGCTCCTGTTGCTGTCAATATTCATTGTTGGCTTTCTCTCTATATTAATGCCCATAGGCGACCCTGATTTCTTCTGGCACATTGCGACAGGTAGATGGATATTACAGAATAAGACCCTTCTCTCTGAAGACCCTTTTTCATTCACAACACCAAAGGTCCTTGAATTAAGAGATCAGGCAATCCTTAAGGGCTACTGGCTATCACAGGTCCTGTACTATGTCCTTTATCTTATAGGTGGATGGAACGGCATTATCTTCTTAAGGATTCTTGTAGTATTTTTATTAATATTCTTTCTCATAAAAAGAAGGGAGGCTGAGTTAAATATTCATCTCCTTGTCGTCTTCCTCTCAATATTTGTTGTACTTAACTTTTATTTTCTTGACAGACCTCAGGTCTTTTCATTCCTCTTCTTTGCCGTGCTCCTTTATCTTATCGATACCATTAGAAAGGCGCGGGCATCAACCATCCACTATATCAGCATGCCCCTTTTAATGACCCTCTGGGCAAATATGCACGGAGCCTATATACTCGGCCAGTTTGTGATATTTATCTACCTTGTATCTGAAAACATAAAGCCAGAGCCCTTAAGGTCAAAAGAGCTCAGGCTATTTTCATTCATATCCATAATCTCCATATCCACTTCCTTTATTAATCCACTTCTTTATAAAACCCTGCCAGCTACCTTCCAGTTTATGAAGACCTCTTATTTCACAGAGAATATCACGGAATACTCTTCCACAATAGAAGGATTCTTTAAATTCAATCAATATATGGTTCTGTTTTACTGGTTGATTGCCTTCCTCACTCTATCTGCCCTCTTTTACAGGATAATCCATAAGGATATAGACCTTGCTGATATAGTTATTACAGGCATCCTCCTTTATTTCTCCTTTACCCAGATAAGGTATGTAGCCTTTTTCATTATCTGGTCTGTTCCCTTAGTGTCAAACTTCCTTAATAGCCTTTTAAAGGAGGGTTTCTTAAAAAGGTTTATAACTGGATTCTCAATCCTCTCCATTCTCTTCCTTGAGTTATATACCTCTGGTGGAGTAGCAAGGAATTTAAGCTCCTTCTATGATGGAAGATGGATAAGCCCCGAATATCCAGCAGAGATGGTAAGATTTATTAAAGCCGAGGGTCTTACGGGCAATATGTATAATTCCTATGACTGGGGTGGCTATCTTATATGGGAACTCGGTCCTGAAAGAAAGGTCTTTATAGATGGGAGAGGGCTTCATTCAAGGATATTTGCCACATGGCTTGTCCTTGCACAGGCAGTAGATGAGCCAAGGATAGAAGGCATACCTTACTGGCGTGCCATCCTTGATACATACAGGATAAACCTCGTTCTTTTACCCATAGCCCTGCGCACAGGCATTCCAGACCCCCTTGTAATAAAGCTCCTTTATGAAAGGGACTGGATTCCTGTGTTCATGCTCGGAAACTCAGTGCTTTTTGTAAAGGATGTGCCTGAAAATAGACCTGTAATCTACAGATATTCTATCCCTAAGGAGACCTTCATAGATGATATGATTGCCAACATAGACTGGAAGCTTCAGAGGGGTGGTTCTATTAACCTTTATATCTCAAAGGGAGACCTCTATTTCCTTAAGAATGACCTTACCTCTGCAGAGCAAGCCTTCAGAAAGGTTCTTGAGCACGCACCTTTTAATACTATTGCAAAGGACAGGCTAAGACTTTTAGAATCAATAAAGAACTTAAAGAAGGAGGTTCACTGACCATGTTGAGGAAGACCTTAATAATACTTCTTTTTTTGCTCCCATCCTGTGCACCTGAGTTTGAAAAAAAGCCCGTTGATATTGTCTGGCCCCTTCCACCTGATGAACCAAGGATAAAATATGTGGATTACATAAGGGGAAGTATGGATATTGTTAATAAGAAGAAATTTACAGAGGCCCTCTTTGGTGAGGAGAGGTTAGATGTATTCATAAAGCCCTATGGTGTTACTGTTGACAGACAGGGCAGGATATATATTACTGATGTAGGCCGTGTTTGGGTTATAGACCTTGAAAAGGGTGAATACACCTTTCTTGGTACAGAGCCGGGGATTGGAAGGCTTGCAAATCCCATAGGCATTGCAACCTCCTCTGACGGAAGGGTCTTTGTTGCTGATGTATCACAGGACAGGGTCTTTGTATATAAGGATGGAAAGCCCGTTGCCCTCCTTGGACACGAGGGAGAATTCAAGAGCCCCAGCAGTATAGCAATAGATGAAAAGAGAAACAGGATATATGTCTGTGACTCAAACAGCCATGTTATAAATGTCTATACCCTTGATGATTACAGGAAGATAATGACCATTGGTAAGAGGGGACATGACAAGGGAGAGTTCAATTTTCCAACAAACATTGCCCTGAGTTCAGAAGGTCACCTCCATGTCGTAGATACAGGTAACTGGCGCATTCAGGTCTTCGACCCTGACGGCAATCTCGTAAGAACCTTCGGTCAGATAGGTGATATCCCTGGGACCTTTACAAGGCCAAAGGGCATAGGCATTGATAGCGAGGACCATATATATGTTGTAGATGCAGCCTTTGAGAATGTTCAGATATTTGATAAAGAGGGTCGTCTTCTCATGCCTTTCAGTGGCCCTGGCATAGAGCCAGGGAAGCTCTCCCTTCCCGCAGGCCTCTTTGTTGACCATAATGACAGGATTTATGTAGTTGAACAGGTTAACAGGAGATTCCAGATATTCCAGTATATGGGCAAGAAGTGGAAGGAGTCCCAGACGAGGTGAGGGAAAACACACACCAGCTATGGTAAAACACACAGAATTAAAAGAGGAATATTTACAACAATCATTATAAATTATAAGCATATTAACTCTGGCATGGCTTTTGCTTCTATAAATATTGATGGCTG
>DAISHO010000132.1:0-5846 GCA_036822495.1 Thermodesulfovibrionales bacterium | reverse complement strand
CGGTGCGACCGTCAAATTGAAGAATAATTTACTCCTTATGAAAACTGTCGCTCTGTCGCACGAATGTCTACTACTCTGCTGCTCTATCTTCAGCCTTCAGCCTAATTTGCCTGTAGTCTTCTGGATTGCTTAGAACATAACACCGAGCTCAATACCGAATCTTGTATTTGAAAGGTCTATCTTGTTGCCATACTCTGTAAATGAATCAACCCATTGATACTTTATCTCTGCACCTGCAAAGATACCAAAACTTGCCCTCGGTGGTGTAAAGAAATACTTTCCTGAAACAAAGGCCTGCCATCCAAAGAGGTTCTTGTTCTCATCAGCTACCTTTACATTGTCCACATAAAGGGTATAGGAAAGGATATTGTAGCTTACTCCTCCACCGAGATCAAGGGCAAAACCTGTCTCACCCCTTGACTTTGCCCTAAGTTTGAGATTTACCTCAATAGGAGTAAAGTCAATGTTCTCTTCATAGGTATGGCCGAAAATATAATAAGTTTCGTCATCTATATTCGCCGTTCCTATCTCAAAACCAATAGCTGCATTGGGAGATGTGTTAATATAACCAAAAACTGATGCGTAGGCCTTGCTGTCTGAGACATCCTCAAAATTAATACTCTGAAGTTTTATCCCGAGTTCACCCTGCTCCTGGGCCTCTGCCTTAAGGACTGAAAGGCATGAGATAGTAAAGAGTACCACCATGATACTTAATGCTCTTCTCATAAAAACCTCCTTAGGCTATTTCTATGCCCCCCATCAGGGGTCTTTAAATTTTAGCAACTACCTGAAGGATAAATCAATTTTTCTTGACAAAGCAACTGGATTATTATAATCTTATGTAAGTAGATTTAGCTTATATCCTTAATTTGTGGCAAAGAAACATTGGTGGCGTAAGTAACAGTTGGTGAAGGAGGCAATGTGAAAAGAGGCATTATCCTTTTTATGCTTCTGACCCTCCTTGGATGTGCGGGTCAGAAGGTTAAAAAAGAACCTACACCCTATCCCCGGGAAGTCCCTCCAGAACCTCAAGCAGAAAAACCTGTTGAGCCAGAGGCCCCTCCACAGCCACTGGCAGTTCCTGAAGAGCTTTCTCCTCTAAAAGAGATAAGGATAAGTTTATCATTGAGAAATTCTCCTTTAAGGGATGTACTTCATGTTATTTCAGAAGCGGGAGGCCTCAATCTTATTATTGAAAACGGCGTAAATGCAGATACACCAGTAACTACTACCCTCAAGAATGTCACACTATATGATGCCCTTGAGGCGGTATTTGAGAGCCTTGATTATTTTTACCAGATCAAGAACAACATCCTCAGGGTCACCCCAACCCGAACAAGGGTCTTTGAGCTTCCTGTGCCATCTGTTTCACAGGATCTGAATGTTGACCTTGGTGGAGATATACTCGGGGGTATCCAGACAACCGGGACAGGCACAATAAGTGGCAACATTAAAGGAAATCTCTCACAGAAGATAACCTCTGACAGGGGGGCCTTTAATTTCTGGCAGGGTCTCGAAGAATCCCTGAAAAAGATCCTCGATACCTCAACAGCAGTTGTTAAACCCTCCTTCACCATAAACAGGACAACAGGAACGGTCTTTGTTACTGCAGGAAAAAGAGACCTCGGCCAGGTGGAGAGATTTCTCGAGAGGCTCAAGTCAGCCCTCTCGAGGCAGGTACTCATTGAGGCAAGGATAGCAGAGGTTCAGCTGAGCGATACCCTGAAGTATGGTATTGACTGGACATTTCTTGATAGCTGGCGTGGCGTGGGTGAGATTACTGTAGGTACAACAGGCTTTAAGGATATTGTAGATATACCGAGATTCAGTATCGGAATTACAGGTGCTAACTTCAATTCCATACTCCGTGCCCTTGAAACGCAGGGCAATGTAAATATCCTCTCAAACCCAAAAATCAATATAATGAATGGTCAGACGGCCCTCCTTGGTGTGGGGAGAAACTTTTCTTTCATATCGAGAGTGGAGACAACAACGACAACAACGGGTACTGCACCCACTACTACATTTACAGTAACTACCTCCAATCTCCTTTCAGGTATAATGCTCGGTGTAATCCCCTATGTAAATGAAGATGGTGAGATTTCCCTCACCATTACTCCGATTATCTCTGACCTCGTCTCCATGGAGGAAAGGACAATAGGACAGGTTGGTCAGAATGTGATTCAGATTTCCCTTCCAACAGTAGACCTCAGGGAGATGAGCACGATAATAAAGGTAAAGAATGGAGAGACAGTAATACTTGGTGGTTTGATTCAAGAAAAGGACTCTGTAAAGGAAAACAGGGTTCCCCTCCTTGGAAGTATCCCCATTATAGGGGCTCTCTTTAAGAGCCACGAGAAGGTCAAGGACAGAAAAGAACTCGTCATAATGCTCAGACCTGTTACCATAATTCAAAATGAAAAAGCTTCTCGGTGAACTTTTAAAAGAAAAGGGTCTGATTAACGAAGCAAGGCTACAGGTTGCCCTAAGGCATCAGCAGGTAACAGGTCAACTCCTTGGAGATATACTTATCAGGCTGGGCTTTGTTTCTGCCATGGACATTGCCCAGACCCTTGCTGAACAGGCTGGTCTGCAGTTCATAGATATACTGAATTATCCGATTAAAGAGGAGGCCCTCAGAAAGATACCGAAATCAACTGCCCAGAGATTCAACTTTATACCCCTTGACATCAAAAATGGCAGACTCATGATAGGTATTACAAATCCTGGAAATGTAGGAGCAATAGACGCAGTAACGAAACTAACAGGTATTCCACCAGAGGTTTCCGTTGTAGATTCTGAATCCTTCTATGATGTCCTTGAAAGGTCTTATTACTTCATGGAAAATCCTATAAAGGAGCAGATTGAAGAAATAATCTCTCAATTAAAAACCCAGGAGACAGCGCCTCCACAAATAGTCTCAAACCTTCTGGACCTTCTTATCACGGAGGGTATGAGGAGAAAGGCAACAGATATCCATATCTCAAGTTCCTATGACTCTGTTGATGTCTTTTACAGGATTGATGGGATACTACAGCACGGCTTCTGCATACCAAGGATAGCCCAGACTCCTTTGATATCGAGGATAAAGGTTATTGCAAGACTTGACATTACAGAACAACGACTTCCTCAGGACGGTGCCTTCATGTTTCAGTTTCTTGATAGGAATTATGAGATGCGTGTCTCTGTTGTGCCTACAATCTACGGAGAAAATGTGGTTATAAGGGTTCTCGGTTTTAGCGGTGTCCTTCTCAAACTTTCAAAGCTGGGTTTCCATGAATACGATATAAAAAAATTGAAGGGTCTGTTTTCAAAACCCCACGGCATGATAATAGTTGCAGGACCAACCGGAAGTGGTAAGACCACAACAATCTATGCTGCCATGAGGGAGATCAATCTCCTTGAAAGGAATGTCCTGAGTATTGAAGACCCTGTTGAATACAGGATGAGCTTTGTAAGACAGGTTCAGGTAAATGAAAAGATTGGCCTCGATTTTGTCCTCGCTGGAAGAAACTTCATGAGGCAGGACCCTGATGTAATCTTTCTCGGAGAGATCAGGGATGAGGAGACTGCAAGGATTGCCATAAGGGCATCCATAACAGGCCATCTTGTCCTGAGCACACTCCATACAAATGACGCCGCCACAGCGGTACCAAGACTTATCGACCTCGGGGTTGATAGATTTCTCCTCAGTTCATCACTACTCGGAGTGATAGCCCAGAGACTTGTAAGGCTCCTCTGCCCACGCTGCAAGGTTGAATACCCGATAAATCCTGATACCATATCTGAACTCATTTCCCAGACCACTGATCCTGAGCTCCATGTCCTGATTCAGAAGACCAGAAGGCTATACTCCCCGAAAGGATGCGAGTTCTGCTCCTATACAGGCTATTCAGGAAGAACAGCTATAGGTGAGATTGTAATATTCGATGATGAATTGCGAGGGATGATTGTTGATGGTGCATCTGTATCTCATATGAAGGAAGTAGCGAGAAAAAAAGGAACATCATTTATGAAAGAGGATGGGATAAGAAAGGTGCTGATGGGACTTACATCTTTGGAAGAACTTAAGAGGGTTATTGGATGAAATGGCAGAGTTCCAATATATAGCAATAGACAGGGATGGTAATAAGATCAGCTCCTCTATTGAACATGTAGATGAAGGATCTGCCCTCCAGACCCTTTCAGGTGCAGGCCTTTATGTGGTCAAGGTAAAGAGAGCATCCTCTTTAAAAACAGTCCTGAAGAAATCTTTATTCTTTAAGAAGATCAGCAGAAAGACTCTTATTGAATTTTCAAATAATCTCTCCATTATGCTCAGAGCAGGCATACCAATCACAGAGGCCTTGAGGGAATTAACCGAGACAGAGAAGGAACATACTTTCAGAGAGAGACTGAGGGCCATAACCTCAAACATCCAGCTCGGTGCAAGTCTTTCTGAAAGCCTTGAGCCATATAAAAAACTCTTTCCACCAATATTCCTGAATCTCATCAAGGTGGGAGAGGAAACAGGTCGTCTTGATGAAAGCATGAAGGAGATAGCTGAGCATCTTAAAAGGGTAGAGGAGCTAAATGCAGCAATAAAAAGGTCTATGATTTATCCTATCTTTGCAATAACAGCCACCCTCGGGGCCATGTTCTTCTGGCTTATCTATGTGCTTCCCAAAATAATGCAGGTCTTTAAGGATCTCAAGATAACCCTGCCCCTCACAACAAGGGTGCTAATGGTAATAAGTGACCTTTCAAGACAGTTCTGGTTTATCATGCCCGCCGGTCTTATTGGCCTTTTTGTTCTCACAAGGCTCTTAAAAATAAGAGAAGATACTAAGTTGATACTTGACAGACTCGTCCTGAGGCTTCCTGTAATAAGACATATAATATACAATAAATTTCTGGCTCTCTTTTCAGAGCAGATGAGGATACTTATTGTAGCTGGAATTACCATTGACAGAACCTTCGACATGCTCCTTGAAGTAATGGACAATGTACCCTTTAAAAGGGCAATAAGAAGAATAAAGACACAGGTTCTTTCCGGGGGCACTATAGCTGATGGTATTCAGGCTGAAAAGATATTTCCACCCCTTATCGGGAGGATGATAAGGGTTGGTGAAACAACTGGTAATATGGATGAACAGTTAAAATTCTTGTCAGATTTTTATCTCCAAAAACTTGATGATATATCTCAGAAGTTAAGCAAGATGATTGAGCCCATTGTTATAGGTCTTATAGGTATTATGTTTGCCTTCATTATAGTAGGCCTCATTGGCCCTATATACGAGATAATCTCTACCCTTGGGAAGATGTAATGGCTTACCTCGACTTTTTCGGACTCAAGGAGGACCCCTTCAGGCTCACACCTGATCCTGAATTCTTCTTTCCATCAGAGACGCATCGCATGGGGCTATCGAGCATTGAATACATTGCGAGGCAGAAGGAGGGATTCTGTATCATTACAGGAGAACCTGGTACAGGAAAAACGACCCTCATAAGAAGATTCCTTGAAGATTGGAAAAATAGGGCAGAGATATCACTCATCCTAACACCTCAGCTAACAGCAAATGAATTATTTATAGCAATACTTGAAGACCTCGGCGTTAGATTTGATGGAAAGACAAAACATGATGTAATTAAGGCCCTGAGGGATTATCTGATTGAAAAATCAGCAGAAGGAAGGGCTATTATAATAGTAATTGATGAGGCTCAGGACCTGCCAGATGATGCCCTTGAAGAGTTAAGGCTTCTGAGCAATATTGAAACACATACAGAAAAGCTCATCCAGATTATCCTTATAGGACAGCCAGAGCTCATTAAAAAACTTGAAGAATATAAACTCAGGCAGTTAGCTC
>DAISHO010000131.1:0-5863 GCA_036822495.1 Thermodesulfovibrionales bacterium | reverse complement strand
CTCCTTTTTAAATTTCTGCTAAAGAATAAATATCCATAATGAGTTATAATGCCTAATGAAAAGCCATAGGTCAGATTGTTAAGAATAAATCCAGTAGATGCAGTTAAAAGGGCTATCAATGTAGCTCCCTTATCATTCCATATAGTCCTTATAAAAAGAGAATGCTGAAGACCTTTCTGAACTTCCTGTCTGTAAAATCTCTTATCTCATCTTCAAGGGCCTCGTATCTTTTAAGAAACCTCCTTGCCTCCTCTGTGAGCCTTGCCTCTCCCCCATTTCTTCCGCCCCTGTGCCTCTCAACAAGCCTTATGCCGAGCCTCTCCTCCATCGCCTTTATATAACCCCAGGCCTTCCTGTAAGAGATATTTATCTCCTTTGCTGCCTGGTTTATAGAACCATATCGATCTATAGCCCTGAGAAGAAACCTTCTTCCCCTTCCAAACACAGGCTCTCCGTTAACCTCTATCCAGAGCTTCGATTTAATCTCCATAACCATATCCATTCAAATCGTTATGACAAATCTGCATAACGAAAATGAAATTTTTTTACCATTCATCACAGGGAGGCCAACACTCCATCTCTTGTTTAACCAGTCGTGTATTTATGGATATCCTCTGGAGCCAGAAAATCCCTTTAAGAGGTGAAAGAACCCCTTTTATGGTGCTTGTTAATATTGCCTTTGAAAATTCCCTTACAATGGGTATCTCGCCTTCCTCTGTATAAAGCCTCACCTCATCGCCATCTATATAGGCTGATACCTCCCTTGGATTATATCCAAGGGAAAGGGCCATTGCCCTCAAGATGTTTCCTATGTAGGTTTGAGTAAATTTGTTAAGAGGTACTACATAGTCATTCACCATAAGGCTTGTCTTCCACAATGTAGTATCCTCCCTCTGCACAGGGTCTGCACAAAACCTTTCCATTTTTAATTACCTCCCTCATATCTTGAACATATTCACCACAAAGCTTACACCTCACCCTTCTTAATGGTCTACCAGGCATATCCTCTGGCCTGAGTCTTACTATTACTGGCATTGTCTCAAAGAGCTCATCATCACTCATGACCTTATATGCCTCAAGCTGTGCTTTATATTTATCCTCTATATCTGGAAATAGTTCTCTTGCGCGCTCCCTTGCCTCTTCCTTTGCAATGAGCCTTACAGCCTTTCCTGTTGAGAGATTAACAAATGTTACTGCCATCTTTCCGTAATCCATAAACTTCATAGTCCTCTTTCCAAGGCTACAACCTGTAACAGATTGGATTGCATCTGTAGCGCATCTGTCCATCTCGACAAATACTATGAGATTCTTTCTATCCCTTCCCTTTGGGTCATCAATACCTATCTCCTTAAGGCCCCTTATTGCCATCCTCACACCAAGAACCTGACCAGGACAGAGGTGACCGTGGAGCCTTACTGATTCCTTAAGGAGTTCATCAAAATAGACAGCCTCTTGAGCCTTATTTCCAGCTATCATAATCCTTCTATTAATCTTGTGAATTCATCAAGGGTATAGGGTTTTTCTATTACTGCATCAATACCATTAACTTTTATAGTTGATGTATCAACAGAAGAGGAGAGGACAATCCTTCCATTATAACCATTCTCTCTTAAATACCTTATAATCTTATCACCATCTATCTTTTTCATGTGATAGTCTGTAACCACTATATCAACACCATCAGTTTTTATAAGACCCTCGGTAATCCAGGCACCATTAGTAAGGGCAATAACATCATATCCCTTTTTTGATAGATGCTGAAATAGGAGCCCTGAAATGGAATACTCGTCATCAATAACAATCACCCTCTTCATTATCTAAATCTAATTATACCTGCTTTATCTGTAAATCTTCTGTTAATTCTGGGTTAAAGTTTTTTAAAGTTACAACAAATTAAAAACAAAAGGCTGTAACTTAAGTCACACCTCAGTCTGAATACCCATGGGCATGCGGAAGGTCCTTTATCTGATTGCCTTCGATCTCCAGAAACCCCTTTGTTAGAACTGCAACTGCTTTGTAAAAACTGGTTCTTGCCTCCTCTTCCATTATATTGCAGAAATCAGGTACCCAGTCTTTGAGATGCTCGTTAATAAATCTCTTTTCTAATTCAAGGAACCTCAAAGCCATTGTCTGGTCATTATCCCTCCATGCCTGTGCCTCTTTGTAGCAGAGAAGGGACATAAACTTTAATTCAATACCTATATAGTCAGGTAATTCATCAGATAGGTCCATCCCTATACCTGAGTCCGCATACTCCTTAAGGACCTTCTCTGTCCACTGTCCCATTATCCTTCCTTCACCCCTCCAGACAGACTCATAGGGCGGAGGAGGCCCGTATCCTTTTTTTATGCCTCTAAAGAGTCTCGTAAAGTCAACTGCAAGGTTTTCTGAAACCTCTGCCTCTGGAATGTCCTTCATGGAGTTTATAAATGCCTCAAGGAGCTTCAAGCCTTCACTGAAGGTGTTTTCGTCCTTGTTTTGAGAAAGGGCATTTCTAATATTCTGTATAAATTCACGGGTCTTGAGTTTTTTAACAAATTCAACTTCTGGCCTCTTCATGTAAAAGGTGCTCAAAAGCATGTATATACTGCTTCTGTCCTTTGCAAGGCTACTGAGTAAAAGTGCCTCCTCTTCTCTTAAAATTTTATTCTGCATTGTCTTCCTTTCAAAGAGAGGGCATCCTGTTCAGGATGCCCTCTTCTTTACTTTTCTGCTGTTCCGTAGAGTTTTGTTATTGCAGGGCCATTCTCCTTATGACAGCCAAGGCAAATCCCTCTGTCAACATGACCCATCCCACCAATGTCCTTATACTTCTTCTGATAGGCGTAATCAGGGGCAAACCTTGAGATGTGGCAGGAGTTGCATTCTATCCCGAGGGTCTTGTTATGGATGTTGTGGAATCTCTTGCCAGGCTCCATCCCTGTAGTCTTGCCGACATTTATCTTCCCTGACTTTATTGCCTTTGCAGTAGATGGGATATCGAGTGCAAAGGCAGTGCCTCCAATAGCAAGGCCTATCACCAGAAGAATGATTATCGTTGTCTTTATCTTCATCTCTCACCTCCTAAATTATGTAATAGACCTGTGGTCTTGTACCATATTCCTTCTTAAGCTGCACAGCCCTCTTTTCTGCAATTAGACGGGATACCTCACTATTGGGGTCATCAAGGTCACCAAAATATCTCGCGTTGGCAGGGCAGACCTTAATGCAGGCTGGTGAGGTGTCGTAGTCACTGCCTGGCTTCTTACCCTCTTTAAGGGCCTTCTCTATCCTGTGCCAGCAGAGGGTGCATTTCTCAGCAATGCCAGGTTTTTTCCTGTGAAGGGGATGTCGTGCCTCAGGTGGTAAGGTCTCGTAAGGTATCTTTTCCTTTTCGTAAAAGGTCTTTACCTTGTCGATGAAGTGAATCACACCATAGGGGCATGCGGCTATGCAGTATTTCTTACCCTTGCATCTGTCGTAGTCTATAAGCACAATGCCATACTCGTTTTTGCTGATTGCCTTCTCAGGACATGCCTTCATGCAGGGAGGATTCTCACAGTGCATACAGTTCATGGGTGTGAATATCCTTCTCACATTTGGGTATTTACCCTGTTCGTATTCAAGAACAAAGTTCCAGTAATTGCCTGACTGAACCATGTTTTCAGTCTTACAGGCTGCAACGCATGCCCTACAACCAAAACAGCGTCTCATATCAATTACCATTCCGAATCTCATTATTCACCTCCTATGCCTTATAAACCTTTACTTTTGTATCATTAAAGCTGTTCATACCAGAGATCCTGTCAGGATGGAGTTCAAGGACCCAGTTGGGGTTTGCTCCCTTCTTTGCATAAGCAGGCATGCTGTTTGACCAGTGTCCGTAGTGATAACTTATAGCCACTGTGTCAGGCCTTATCCCTTCAGTAAGCTTTGCCTTTATCTTTATCTTTCCTGCCCTTGACTCAACATAGACATTATCTCCATCCTTTATGCCAAGTCTCTTTGCAGTTTCAGTGTTTATGGCTATAAAGTTCTCATCTGCATCATGGGCAATCTCCCTTAGCACAGGCACCATGGCATTATTGCTCTGGTTGAAGTACATTCTCTTATGGGTTATGAGATAGAAAGGATAATCTTTTGCCTCCAGATGAGGTGTCGGAAAGGCATGCTCCTTTCTTGGAAGGGGAGAATAAACAATCTGAAGATTGTCAGTCCTGATGTTCTTGATCCCATGCTTTTCTACTGTCTCTTTGACCTTTTCAGCAGTAATAAGGAGGTTTTCTGCATAGAAGTTCATCTTAGGCTGTCCAGGGCCTTTAAACTTTGCCTCAATTCCCTTGAGATAGATATCCTCTACATGGAGCTTCTTTGCCTTCAATCCGTGCTTCTTGAGATACTCAATGTCCGTGCCATTCGCCTTTGCAATCTCTGCAATGACCTCCTCAGAGGAATACTTCCTGCCAGGGGCAAGCTTGATCTTCCATGCTTCATTTATGTTCTCAATGTACTTATCCAGAATACCGAGCCTCTCAGCAAGCTCCATGAGGATGTCAAAGGCATCATACTTAAGATTATAGGCATTCACTATGGGCTGTCTTATCGCCATATGCTTTGCCTCAAGGTTCCACCTCGTGTCTGACCAGTGCCATGACTCAAGGTATGCCTTATCAGGAAGCACAATGTCTGCCATATCTGCCATTTCTGTGAGGATTGTATCAATAACCACGGTGTAGATCTTCTGATAGCCCTCTATCTGTTTCTTCATATCTGATGTAGAGAAAGGCCTGTTTGTGGCATAACACATCATAAACTCAGGCTCATAGGGAAGCCCGTAGGCCTTTGGATCAGTAAGGGTTAAGGCAACCTGCTGGGCCACATTGTGTGTCCCATGGGGGAAATAGACACTCTCCTGCAGGTCTACCCTCTTGGGAGGATATTCGCATTTTGATGGCTCCATCAATTTTGGATTTTTATAAACATCATGGAGATGCATACCACCAACAGCATCAAAGGCACCAACAAGCATCATAACTATCTGCCTTGCCCTATTGTTCTGGGCACCATATTCATGGGCACTCAAACCCCGGAAGGTGTGGATTGCCACAGGACGGTATCTCAGGGTCTTACCTTCTTTCACAACCGTTGCACCAATATGGGCATGTTCGCCAAATTCCTTTGCTATTCTCCTTATTGTCTCAGCTGCAACACCAGTGACCTCAGCAGCATACTCAGTGGTTACATCCTTTATTGTTTCCTTGAAGACCTCAAAGGCTGTCCTGCAGGGTTTTCCATCAACAGTGTAACTACCTGAAAGGGCAGGTTCTACATCACCTTCATAAGGTATTGCTGAGTTAGTCTTTTTATCCCAGATTAAGGGTTTACCATCCTTCCTTACAAACTTACCATCCTCTCCAACAAGCATAGGGGCATTCGTATAGGTTACAAGGAAGTTCTCATCTATCTGGTTATTCTTTATAAGCTCATTTGCCATGGCAAGGAGGAATACCGCATCAGTTGCCGGCCTTATCGGTATCCATTCATTTGCCTTTGCCGCTGTGTTTGAGAGCCTCGGCTCGATTACCACATATTTCATTCCCCTTTCGATATTCTCAATTATCTTCCTGTCAAGCCACCTTGCCCACTGTTCTCCTTCCATTGGATTTGCACCCATGTTTATAAGATATTCGCAATTGTCCACATCAGGCAGGAATGCATGATAACCCCAGGTTATCTCATCAGAGACATGCCTTGCCGCCTCACAGACGGTCGTCCTATGGACCACATTAGGGGTGCCGAAGGCCTTACAGAATGCCTTTGGGAAGTGGTCACGTATAAGATATTTGCCATGACCGTGCTGCCATATAAACTTGGCAGGATTCTC
>DAISHO010000130.1:0-5910 GCA_036822495.1 Thermodesulfovibrionales bacterium | reverse complement strand
CTCAAAGACCCCTTCTGTGAGACAGGAGCTTGAATCCCTCCTTGATAGAGAGGAAGATGCCTCTATTAGAAATCTCCTCATGGAGTTACTTAATGTTAAAAAGACCTGAATTCCCTCAAGGTACCACTCCAAGGGATAATCAGTCCGATCTATTTGAACAGAAGATAATACCGATGTCTGATGAGACCTTCAGGCTCATAAGGGACCTCATCAGGAATTATTGTGGTATCTATTTTGATGACTCCTCAAAATATCTTCTTGAAAGAAGACTATCAAGAAGGGTAAATCTTCTTAATCTCAATGACTTCAAGGATTATTACAGGTTCCTCCTTTATGATTCAAAGAGGGAGGAAGAGCTTTCAACTATAATGGATATCCTTACGGTAAATGAGACCTATTTTTTCAGGGAGCCCAATCTCCTTAAGGCCTTCAGTGAGGAGATACTGCCAGAACTCAGGCAGAGGAATCAGTCTACAAAGAGATTGAGGATATGGTCAGGGGGATGTTCTACAGGAGAAGAGCCTTACACAATAGCAATGCTAATACTTGAGGATGGCAGATTCTTTGGCTGGGATGTTCAGATCACAGGGAGTGACATAAGCCAGAGGGTCTTGCAGGTTGCAAGAAAGGGCATATATGGAAAAAATTCCTTCAGACAGACAGACCCTTATTATTTAAAAAAGTATTTTAAAGAAGATGCAGAAGGATTATGGAAGATAAAGGACACGGTGAAACAGCTCGTAAATTTTAGTTATCTTAATCTCCTTGATCCCTTCAGGACTAAATTAATAGAGACCATGGATGTGATATTCTGCAGGAATGTCCTTATATACTTTGATATTGAATCAAGGAAAAAGGTAATAGATATGTTTTATAATAAATTGTGCAACGGAGGGTATCTATTACTCGGGCATGCAGAATCTCTGCTTAATATAATCACATCCTTTACTTTGAGACATCTCAAGAATGATGTGGTTTATCAGAAGATTATTCCCGAATAAAGAGATAGGTGGTTTATGGAAAGGATAAGGGTTCTTGTTGTTGATGATTCTGCCTTCAGCAGGCAGACTATCAGGAAGATGCTTGAATCAGAAGATGGCATTGAGGTTGTTGGTATTGCCACTGATGGTATTGATGCGATTGCAAAGACCCTGAAATTAAAACCCGATCTTATCACCCTCGATCTCGAGATGCCAGAGATGGATGGGTTTGCCTTCCTGAGATATCTTATGAAGGAGAGGCCAACTCCTGTTATCGTTGTCAGTTCCATATCAGACTCAAGGACAGTCTTCAAGGCCCTTGAGTCAGGTGCTATTGACTTTATAGCAAAACCTACTCCAAGGGCATCCCATGAACTAAATAGCATCAGGGATGACCTTATCAGGAAGGTAAGAGCTGTAAGACATATGAGTCTCGATAGACTGAAAAATAATCTCAGTCTTTTGGAGAAGGTTGAACCCCGAACCGTGCGGTCATCCGAAGGTCTGGTGAAAGAGGAAGGTGGTACTGATGTGAGGAAGGTAGAGATGATCGGGATAGCCTCTTCCACAGGTGGTCCGCAGGCCCTTCAGCTTATCCTCACAAAATTGCCTGAAGGTTTTGGACCCCCGATCCTTGTGAGTCAACACATGCCTAGGGGGTTTACAGCATCCCTTGCTGAAAGGCTCAATAAGCTCTCAAAGATAAGGGTAAAGGAGGCAGAGGATGGAGAGGTCCTTCAAGCCTCTACTGCCTATATATGTCCCGGTGGAAGGCATCTTGTATTAAAAAGGATGCATGGCAATCTAATACTTCGGCTCGAAGAGGCCACGAAGGATGACAGATATATACCTTCAGGAGATAGGATGTTCTTTTCTATTGCAGAACACTTTAAATCAAGGAGTATGGGTATTGTAATGACAGGTATGGGTAATGATGGGAAAAAGGGCCTGCTTGAGATTAAGACAAAAGGTGGTTATACTATAGCAGAGTCTGAAGAGACCGCAGTGGTATTCGGGATGCCCCAGGAGGCTATAAAGGCAGGTGCTGTTACAAGGGTGCTTCCCCTTTATGAGATACCTTATGAGATCATAAGGGTGGCAGGAGATGAGAATAAATAATGGAGAGGTCTTATGGAGAAGGAAGGAAATGTATTGAAAAAGGCTGAGGAGTTTATCCAGATCTTCAAGAAGGGAGAGGAGTTTACCAAGGAGCTCCTCAAGGAGAATGAGAGACTTCGTTACAGGATTGCCCAGCTTGAGGAGGCCCTTGCCAGATCAGGGGATGAGGCAAGGATAAAACTTTATGAAGAGAGGATTTCTGCCCTTGAGGATGAGCTTAACTCCCTTAAGGAGAGATACGCAAAGGTAGAGGCAGAGAACAGAGACTTTGCTGAAAAATACCTTGAAGTGGAACAGGAGAACAACAACCTTGCAAACCTCTATGTGGCAAGTTATCAGCTCCATTCAACCCTTGATTTTGATGAGGTCCTCAAGATTGTCCTTGAGATTATAATCAATCTTATAGGTGCTGAAAGGTTTGCCATCTTCCTTATAAATGAGAGAAGCAATGAGATTGAACCAGTTGCAGCAGAGGGAATAAGTCTTTATGAGCTACCGAGGTTTATGTTTGGAGAGGGTATAATTGGGAAGGTTGCAAAGGAGGGAGAGAGTTATTTTGCACTGGATATGTCAGGACAGGGAGAGTTTAATCCTGCAAGGCCTATTGTATGCATCCCTCTCAAGATAAAGGAACATGTCATAGGTATAATTGTTATATATTCACTCCTTGTTCAGAAGAGGGAATTTACAAATATTGACTATGAGCTATTCAATCTCCTTGCTGGCCATGCAGCAACAGCCATATTTTCATCAAAGCTTTACACCCAGTCAGAAAGGAAACTGACAACGATACAGAGTTTTCTTGAACTCTTAAAGGAAAAGCCAAGGAGGTAATAATATGCCCACTATCCTTGTGGTAGAGGATTCTCCTACAATGAGACAGTTAATAAGCTTTGCCATGAAAAGGGTCCAGAACTCCAAGGTGGTGGAGGCTACGGATGGTGTGGATGCCCTCAAGAAACTATCACAGGAGAAGGTTGACCTGATTCTTGCTGACATAAATATGCCTGTTATGGATGGCCTTAAACTTCTGAGCCTCCTGAGGAGTAACCCTTCTTATAAAGATATACCTGTTATAATGATAACAACAGAAGGTGCAGAAGAGGACAGGAAAAAAGCCCTTTCCATAGGAGCGAATGCCTATCTGACAAAGCCGATCCAGACGCAGGAGCTTATAAGACTGGTCAATGAATTTATCAATAAATAAATTCAGGAGGCCTTGCCTCCTCTACCATTATTCAGGAGGAAACTTATGAAAGGTCTAAGATATTTAACCCTACCGATTCTTATCCTTTTTGTCCTTTCTGGGCTCGTTATTGCTCAGGAAACAAAACCAGGTTTTACTATTGAGAGACTCGTCATAGCAGGCGGGATAGAAAACAGAGAACCTGTTAATGTAATGGAGCTCGTTCCATCTACAACAGAAAAGGTTTACTGCTTTATAGAAGCAAGGAATATTCAGGATGACACAAATATTACAGTTGTCTGGTCTCTTAATGGAAAGGAGGTTAATCGTGTCTCTCTTCCTCTTAAAAAGGGCTTCAGATGGAGAACCTATGCAGAGAAAAACCTTCGGGGCATGAAGGGAGAGTGGAAGGTGGAGATTCTTGATAGTGCTGGAACGGCTATTAAATCTGTTACATTTAAGGTTGAATAAAGTTTTTTTATGGAGATGAAGACAACGCCTCTCAAGGCAAAGATACTCCTTGTAGAGGATGACAGGGTTCAGGCCCAGTTCGTAAGGGATTTTCTTGAAAAAAAGGGGTATGAGGTCGTATGGGCAGAGAATGGTGCATCTGCTATTAAAATAGCAAAGACCGTTCCCATAGACCTTATACTCCTTGATTTAATCCTGCCTGATATAAGTGGTCACGAGGTCTGCAGGTGGTTGAGACTTAATCAGGATACAAAGGGCATACCAATTATAATGCTTACTGTAAAGACCAATATTACAGATAAAGTAGCAGGACTCGAGGCAGGTGCTGATGACTATCTCCCAAAGCCCTTTGACGAGGCGGAGTTGAATGCAAGGATCTATGCGTGTCTCAGGACAAAGGCCCTTCAGGATGAACTCAAAGAAAGGAACAGACAGCTCGAAGACCTCCTCCACAAACTGGAGATAATGGCAATAACGGATCACCTCACAGAGATCTACAACAGAAGGCATTTTGAGGAGATATTAAAAAGGGAGTTTGCAAGGTCACTGAGATACAATCTTCACCTCTCCTGCCTCATGTGTGATATAGACCATTTTAAAAGGATTAACGACACTTATGGTCATGCTGCTGGAGATACAGTACTTAAGGAGACAGCAAGGCTTATAGCCTCATCCCTCAGGGAGATAGATATTGTGGGAAGATGGGGTGGAGAGGAGTTCATAGTTCTTCTTACTCAGGCAAAAAAGGAAGATGCAAGGAAGGTCGCAGAGAGGATCCTCAGGACAATGGAAGGACACAGATTTCAGAGCCTGCCAGAGAATGAAAGGGTCACAATAAGCATTGGTGTTGCCTCAATACCTGAAGATGGTGAGATTGACAATTGGGAAAAACTCATAAAATATGCTGATGAAGCCCTCTACAGGGCAAAAAGGAATGGCAGGAACAGAATAGAGCTTGCAGAATCAATAGGAGATTAATTGGTGGCGTAAGTAACAGTTCAGTTCGAATCACTGCTGTCCAAAACAAATCGATATATGCTATTTAAAAGGGCATAAGGCCTCAAAAACACAAAAGAATCGACAGAATTGTTTTTAAAGGTAGAGTTGAGGTTATTCATATCATTTGTGAGGTATATTAAGGTTCTGATAGGTTATTTAACAAATTACATTAAGGAGTCGCCTTTTGTGCTTTTTAGGGATGGCGTAAGTAATAGTTGGCCTCATGCCCATTCAACACTTTATTTAGGACAGATATGGGTTCGAATATTCCGCCCTGAGCTGTCCACAGGCAGCCATTATATCCTCTCCCTTAGATTTTCTTATAAGGACAGTGATATGGGCATCAATAAGAATCTTCTGGAATTTTAAGACCTTATCTTGAGAGGGCCTTCTGAATTCAATTCCCTCTACAGGATTGAAGGGTATAAGGTTTACCTTTGAGGGAATATCTTTCAGTAGTTTTATAAGCCTTCTGGCATCTTCAGGCGTATCATTTATACCATCAAGCATTACATACTCAAAGGTAAACCTTCTCCTCGGAGGAAGGGATATATTTTTTAGAACTTCAAAGAGGCTTTTTAATGGAAAGGTCTTATTAACAGGCATTATGGCTGACCTCACCTCATCAGTTGTTGCATTGAGTGATATGGCGAGATTCGGCGGATTCTCTGGGAAGGCCTGATAAAAGGCTTCTATCTTTGCAGGTATCCCGCAGGTTGATACAGTAATCCTCCTCGGTGAAAATCTCATGAAGACTGTAAGCCTGTTTATTGCCTCAATGGTATTTTCAAGGTTTAATAAAGGCTCACCCATTCCCATGAAAACAATATTAGTAATGTGAGGATATTCCCTTTTTACACTTATTACCTGATCAACTATCTCGTAGCCCCTGAGGTCTCTTCTGAAACCCATTGTGCCTGTCAGGCAGAATCTACAGCCCATTGGACAGCCCACCTGAGAGGATATGCATAGGGTCAATCTCGATCTATCAGGTATCAGGACACTCTCTATCTTCTCGCCATCCTCAAGGCCGAAGAGGTATTTTTCTGTCCCATCTTGAGAGGTTTGTCTTTTGAGGAGGTTGAGATTGCTTATCCAGGCTATCTCCTTTAATCTTTTTCTCAGGTCTTTGCTGAATTCTGTTATTTCCTCAAT
>DAISHO010000129.1:0-5934 GCA_036822495.1 Thermodesulfovibrionales bacterium | reverse complement strand
CTCATGCCCTGAGACCAAAGCCCGAGGAAGAACCAGAACCTTCAAAGACAAGATAAACCGTGGGAAAAATAACACATAAGGGCTGGTTTGCCAGCCCTTATCTTATTTTAATAGTTTTACAAGCTCCTCTACCTTTACTGCTGGCATGCTTAAAAGCTCTACAGAGCCCCTTGCTCCCATCTCAACAGACATCTTCATAACTGTTTCATTATCAGGTGCCTCAACTATGTTTACAAAATCATAAGGACCGAGCACAGCAAACTGTTCCAGCACCTTAATCCCCATCTTTTCAAGCTCCTTATTCACCTCGAAGATTCTTCCAGGCCTTTCCTTAATCGTCTTTCTTCCTTCATCTGTAAGCCTGCTTAAAACTACATAATAGGCCATAGCACACCTCCTACTAAATCTTCCTTTCCATAGATAGAAGATATCACAAAAGACCATTACTGTCAATCTGCTCGAGAATTATTACTTCACCAGCATCTGTCACTGGTTAAGTTAAGAGGTCACCACCACCTGAGAATCTTTTTATGGAGAAAGATTTATAGATTAACCCATATGAGATCAAGATTCACCACAGAAATGGGCCCAAAAACCGTCACCTCCGAGGTGCATGTTTCAGTATCCTATGGATTATTAAAGTTGCTGGTGGTGATGTCCTAACCTGAAAGAGCGACCAGGCTTGACTTTTCTTTTATTTTATGATTTATATCATGGTAGAAATCTCTTCCTTTCTGCAAAAATCTACTAAAATCAGGCATCAGGTCTGGTGCCTGTAGTAACAGCAGGGAACCTTGTTCCTGTAATCTCAAAAAGGAGGAGGTGTCTTCTATGAGTAACAGGGCATTGAGAAATCTCTTTGCCTTCGGAAGCCTCGGTTTCTTTGTGCTCTTTGTTGTCCTCACAATTGACACCATGGGAAAACTTGACAAGAGGGCTCCAGAGATCACAGAGGAGGTCAATCTCGGCAAAAAGGTCTGGCACAAGTACGACTGTATTGGATGCCACACAATTCTCGGAAACGGCTCCTATTTTGCACCTGATATGACAAAGATTGCTGAGAAGAAACCTAAGGAATACCTCAAGAGATTTCTCATGGATCCAAAGTCTGTTAATCCCGGGGCAACCATGCCAAAGTTTGGTATTACTTCAGAGGAGGCAGACCACCTGATTGCATTCCTCGAATGGATCTCCAAGGTGGATACCAATGGATGGCCACCAAAACCCATCCTTGCCCAGGCAGTGGCTGTTACAGGTGCTGAGCTTTCTGCTGGTCAGAGGCTCTTCAATCAACTTAATTGCGGCGCCTGCCATATGGTTAATGGCATTGGCGGTACAACCGGTCCTGACCTTACCCATGTGGGTTCAAGGCGTGACAGGCAGTGGATACTTGGCCACTTCAAGGATCCAAAGGCCTATGTGCCAAACTCAGCAATGCCGAGTTATGGTCACCTGTCAGAGAAAGAACTTAATGACCTGACAGATTATATGGTCTCTTTAAAATAGGAGGTGAGGAAAATGACTGTTAAATACGAAAGTCAGAAGATCGCACAGCACTTCTTTACCTTTGCTGTGCTACTGTTTCTTGTTCAGGTAATTGTGGGCATAATTGCTGCCCTTCAATTCATATGGCCAGAGTTCTTTATCCTCAACTTCAATATAATAAGGTCTCTCCACATAAATGCCCTCGTTGTGTGGCTCCTTGTTGGTCTGATGGGTGCAACATATTATGTAGTTCCTGAAGAATCAGAGACAGAACTCTGGAGCGTACCTCTTGCAAAATTCCAGTTCTGGGCAACTGTTGTAACTGTAACGCTCGTGGTCCTCGGATATATCTGGATGGGTCTAAATCCTCAGGCTAATTCCACAGCCCTCTTTGGAACTGGAATCCTGAATGAAGGAAGGGAATATATTGAGGCGCCAAGATGGGCAGACATCCTGATTGCCCTTTCAGCCATTCTCTTTCTCCTTAACAACTTCATGACGGTCCTCAAGACGAAGAAATGGACTGGTATTCAGGGAACTCTCCTTGCGGGTCTCACATTCCTTGCCCTCATGTATATACCCGGGATGTTCTATACAAAGAGCATGGTGAAGGACCAGTTCTGGTGGTGGTGGGTTGTTCACCTCTGGGTTGAAGGAGCCTGGGAGGTTATAGCAGGAGCACTTCTTGCCTTTATGCTCATGAAGACCCTGAATGCTCAAAGACATGTTGTTGAAAGATGGATGTACATAGAGGTTGCCCTTGTGCTCTTTACAGGAATACTCGGGACAGGTCATCACTACTACTGGATAGGAACACCAGGATACTGGCTCTGGATAGGTGGAATCTTCAGCTCCCTTGAGCCAATTCCCCTACTTGTAATGGTCTGGGACGCCTTCAGGACAACAAGGGAATACAGGACTGTCACAAACAAGGTGGGACTCTTTTATGCTGTTGCCCATGCCATATTTAACTTTGTTGGAGCTGGTCTATGGGGAGTGATTCATACCCTTCCACAGGTAAATAAGTGGACTCACGGAACCCAGATTACAACTGCCCATGGACATCTCGCCTTTTACGGTGCCTATGTGCTCCTTGTCCTCTCCATGATATATGTAACACTGCCAGCAATCAGAGGAACAAAAGAGTTCTCTGGGGCAAGGGCCTATCAGGCCTTCTGGTGGATGACCATATCAATGATATTCATTGTCCTTACCATTACAGGAGCTGGAATGGTCCAGACCTATATGGAAAGGCTCATGGGACTTGATTATGTGGCTGTAAAGGCAAATTATAATCTCTGGTTCTGGATATTCAGGGCTATCTTCGGTGTTGGATTCCTCATTGGAGTAGTGATTTTTGTAATTGACTTCTTCAGGCTTGGCAAAGAGCCACTGAAGGTCCCTTCTGGTGAGGCAGTGAAGGCTGTAAGCTAAAAGAAAGGCCCATCCCATACCTTTACTTTCAACAACAATAGATGGGATGAGCTTATATAAAAAACAGAATAAGGTAACAGGGGCGTTTCGAGGAGACGCCCTGCCTTAGCAGGGCATATTAAAAGATAGGAGGTTTTTTATGTATCGAGCTTATGTATCAGTTGCCCTGCTTTTTGGAGTGCTTTTGTGGACAGCTATGGCACATGGCGCCCCCAAATCACCCTGTATTGACTGTCACAAAAAGGTTACCCCAGGAATAGTTGAACAGCACCTTGAAGGAAAGATGTCAAAGGCAGGTGTAGACTGTTCCACCTGCCATGGTTCTGACCATAAAGGCATGGATGATAGCAAAAAGGCAAAACTTCCTACACCTGAGACATGCGCAAAGTGCCATCCAAAACAGGTAGAACAGTTCAAGGCAGGTAAACACAATCTTGGCTGGATTGCTGCCTCAGCAATGCCCATGTGGGCCCATCAGCCAAAGGCAGTTGTTGGTGAGGGATATAAAGGTTGTTCTGGCTGTCACAAGATAGGTGAAAAGCCAAAGGAGGAGAAGTACTCCTACCGTTATGGCAATGCCCAGTGCGATGCCTGTCACACAAGACACTCCTTCAAAAAATCTGAGGCTCAGGACCCACGGGCATGCCAGACATGCCATATGGGTTTTGACCATCCCCAGTGGGAGATGTGGTCTACATCAAAGCATGGTACTATATGGCAGATTGAAGGAAAGGGCTCAAAAAGGGCTCCAACCTGCCAGACATGCCATATGAGTAGTGGAGACCATAGGGTAATGACAGCCTGGGGATTTCTTGCCCTGAGGCTACCAGAGGATGATCAGGAATGGCTCAAGGACAGGGTTACAATACTTCAAGCCCTGGGTGTCCTTGATGATAAAGGAGCTCCAACGGCAAGGCTTGAGGTTGTTAAGGCAGGTAAGGTTGCAAGATTAACAAAGGAGGAATTCCAGGCAGAAAGGGAAAAGATGATTAAGATATGCGCAAGATGCCACAGTGAAAACTTTGCCCGTCAACAGCTCTCGGCTGCAGACCAGGTAATAAAGGATGTTGACAGGATATTTGCTGAAGCTATAAGAGAGGTGAAAGAACTTTATGACCAGGGCATACTCACAAAACCTGAAAACTGGACCTTTGCCCCTGACCTCCTTCAGTTCTATGAAGCCAAGAGCTCTGTAGAGCAAGACCTGTATCTCATGTTCCTTGAGTACAGGATGAGGACCTTCCAGGGTGCCTTCCACATGAACCCTGACTACATGCACTGGTATGGCTGGGCTCCAATGAAAGAGACCCTCCAGAAGATCCGTGATGAGGCAAAGAAGCTGAGGGCTGAGAAAAAGATTTAATCAACTTAAAAAGGGGCAGCGGATCTGCCCCTTTTTATTCTTTCATATCCTCCTCAGAATCCTGTGTTATAATAACCCTAAAAAATTAGTATCGAACCAGGAGGTTTTATGAAGCCCTCATACCTTTTTCTCCTCTTTGTTTTTCTGTTCATAAATCTCCCTAATTATGCCATGGCAACAACAGAGTATGCCCGACAGACAGGAATGGGCTGTTCTTACTGTCATATAGAGGCTATTGGTGGGGGAGAGCTCACATCAGAAGGAAAGAGGTTTCTTGATGACCTGAGGATAAAAGGTCTTTACAGACCTCTTACAAAGACACAGAAGGTAGTAAGATTTATTATAGGCTACATCCATCTCATTGTTGCAATTGCCTGGTTCGGGACTATCCTCTATGTGCATATACTCCTGAAGCCTGCCTATGCTGCAAGGGGGCTACCGAAAGGTGAACTAATGCTTGGATGGATCTCCATAGGGCTCCTTGCTATTACAGGAACACTCCTGAGTATTTCAAGGATTCCCACATGGCATGCCCTTTTTAACACAAGATTCGGGATATTGTTAAGTCTGAAGATATTCCTCTTTTTTATTATGGCAGGAACTGCCTTTATTGTCACATTCATTATAGGCCCAAAACTAAGGAAAAGAGTTCTTACAACAGTAAGGGATTATAAGAGGGAATTTACCCTTGATGAGCTCCACAACTATGACGGCAAGGAGCAAAGGCCTGCCTATGTAGCTTATAAAGGAAAGGTCTATGACCTCACATCAAGCAGGCTCTGGAAGGATGGTTCCCATGCACGAAAACACCTTGCAGGCCACGACCTGACTGATGCCATAAAAATCGCTCCCCATGGTGAAGAACAGATATTAAAGATGCCAGAAGTGGGAAGACTTGTTGAAAGCCCTAATGTTGAGAAACCCCTTCCTGTTAGGGTCTTTTATATCTTTGCCTACACGAACCTTGTGCTTGTATTTCTGATTACCTTTATCATTGCCCTCTGGAGATGGGGCTAAAGGCTACTGTTACTTTCGCCACCAATTTCTCCGAAGGCATGTTTTATAACCCTTCTTATTTGAAAAATATCAAAGGGCTTCGGAATAAAGGAATAGGAAAATCTTTCAATCTCGTGCTCAGCCTCATTGTCAAGCAAACATGCTGTTATCATAACGACCTTTGTTGATGGAGATACCTCCTTAATCTTTTTCATAACATCAATTCCACTTATATCTGGGAGATTAACATCTACAAAACAGAGGTCATAATGGGAAGAGATTATCTCTTCAATAGCATCTGTGCCGAGGCCACACTCCTTTACCTCAAGCCTGTCTGACCTTATAGCCCTTGCAAGGCTCTGCCTTATAAGGGGCTCATCATCAACTATCAAAACCCTCCGTTTCATAAAATACCCTAAAATTTATTAGCAAATGGCGTGCCAATAACCCCTTCCACTTTGGGACTCTAATTTTTCTTAAAAATCAGCAAGATTAAAGAGCTGGCATCTGATAGGGGCATTCAAGGATTGACCATATTGGTCAAAAAACCAAAAACACTGGTGGATTTCACACAGTTATAATGTTAAAATAAACCATGCGACACTGCTGTCCAAAACAAATTGAAAGGGGCTTTTAAAATAGGCTGAAGTAGGCTA
>DAISHO010000128.1:0-5988 GCA_036822495.1 Thermodesulfovibrionales bacterium | reverse complement strand
TATATCAAGCCTTGCTGTGAGGTCTCCTCCTGCAATAGCAGTAGTAACCCTCTCCATCTTTATTACTGGACCCGTTATGTATCTTGATACTGAAAAAATTATGAGTGCCACTGAAAATAAAAAGGTTATAACTGCGATACCACCCGCCCACATTAAAAGACTGTAAATCCTCGCATTCACAGAACTCGCCCTCACCCCTATCCTCAAAACCCCTGCCTGTTTATCAGAAGAGTCTTTTAATGGCAAGGAGAGGTCATAAAAGGAGGCATAATGCTGAACAATGAGTTTACCAGCAGAAAGGGCATTTGAGGTCACACTATCCTTCATATCCTTTCCCACCAGGGAGATATCACTATGGAACAATACCCTTCCCTTTCCATCCAGTACCATTGCATAAGCTATATCCTTATCCCTCTGTAAAAGCTCCTGAAGTTTCTCATTAACACCATCAATATACTCAATGGGGATGCCCAGGTTTAGGGCCTTCACAATATCCCTCTGAACACCCTCGGCAATAGCCTCTGTCTTTGAGTGGATAGCAGATCTGAATTTTCCGGATGCAATAATAGTTAGCACTATGGTGTTAAACAATAGAGAGCCAAGAAGGATTACGCCGAGAAGAAGTATGGATTTTGTCTGGAGATTTAGTTTCATTTTATAACTCTTGTTGCTGAGGTGATTATATCAAGAGGAACCTTTATACCTAAAATAGACGCTTCTTTGAGGTTTATTATCATCTCTATCTTCCTCGGTCTCTCTATGGGGATGCTCGAAGGGGTTTCTCCCTTCAATATCCTTATAACCATCTGAGCAGCCATCCTTCCCTGTTCCTCTGGATCAGGAGTAATCATCAGTATTGCACCTGACTCTCCCCCTATATCCATTATAGACGCAGCGGGTATCTTTTCTTTTCTGAGAATTGTGGAGACATTATAAGAGCACTGTCTGGCTACACAGCTTGTTGTAATAAAGAGTGCCTCGATACCTGATATTTTAAAAGCATCTTCAGGTTTTTTTACATTAAATTTTATTGTCTGATAACCAAACTGGCCTTCAAGTTCCCTGAGCTCGTTTACCTGTTTTATCGTGTCCCTTTCTGAATCATTATATATTACGCCGAGTTTGGTAAAAGGCTGAATATCTCTAAGATATTTAATAGCTGTAACCACAGGCACCTTTGATGAGATACCCGTTACCTTCTTTCCTTTTATCTCAAGCACCTCAGGGTCATAAACACCAGCAAATACAATGGGTTTATCCGTTTTTTCATTAAGCACTGCTACTGTAGCTGGTGTTCCATAGGTCACTATTATATCCACATCATAAGCAATAAGTTTTTTTGCTGCATTACTCCAAGGTACTACAGACGGAGCAGGTGTCTGAAGGATTATATTTACCTTTTCATGGCCAAAACCACTGGCATTGAGTGTATCTATAAAGGCCTTATGAACCTCTTTATAATAAGAAATATCTCCTGTCATTATTATTCCGATATTCTTTTCTGAGGCGAGTGAGACCTGAACCATCAAAAAGAAGAAAGATGTTATAAAGATAACGAGAGGATATTTATATCTTTTCACCATCTCTTTGAAAGACTCACGAATATTAAATGGGCCTCACTGTCTAGGGTATCATTAAATCCATCATCATAATTTATAAAGGTGTATCTTATCCCAGCACTCCAGCCCAGCTTCATATCGTAATCTGTCCTGATGGTTATTCCTGTCTCCTTTATATCTGCCTCTGCCTCAAGGGCTTTAATGTCTTTTATATCAGATATGAGCACTCCTGGATAAAAGGTCCCCTTGCTTATGGTATATGTAATATCCGTGTTAAGGTTAAGTCTCTCAACAGGCACATAATTAAGATTGATACCGTATATATGAGATGTATCCCTGTAAAGGACATTATTATCAATATGGTATTCAGGGATTGCCCCTGTATTATCATAAAGAAGGTCCTGCCTTGTCCTGTTACGGATATAGGCATAGGTTGGTGAGAAGGTTAACCTTTCTGTAAGGATAAAGGTAAGGCTTCCAAAGAATTCCTCTCTTTTTAGATTCCTGTCTTTTGCCTTAACCAGTATGCTGTCATCAATAAAATTAATCTCATCCCTCTTCTGCCAGGCAATGCTATAGGTTAGAAGGCTATTAATCCTCTGAGTCGGCCTCCAGTTGACAGAAAGCCTTCCCTCATCAGAGGTATCAGGCTGGTTATTGTAGGCAGGGGCATCTATCCCCTGATGGGTGTATCGAGCCTTGAGATCAAGAGAACCAATCGGCCTTATACTGGCTGAGACTGAAAGTGTATTCTTTGTGGTATCTTCAGGAAGCTTCCATGCCTCTGAGTTTGAACGATGAACCTTTTCGCCAGAATACTCTCCATAAAGAGTGATGCCCTTAGCCACCCTGTATCTCACTGTCCCTGAAACTGTATCTGTTGTTGAATCTATTGAAGGTCTTACAGGAATTGGTGATGTATAAGCAGGATAGCCAAGATAATTTGCTGGTATTGAGTCAGGAGCATCAAGGTCTGATTTTTTGTGCCTGTATCTTAAGAATATCGTGAGATTCACATGGGGCATATAAGTAATATCAGCAGCCCCATTAAAATAATCTGCCTTCGCACCACTGTCCTGATTTTCCCTCTCAGTTTTCGATATTGTTGCTGATGCTACAAACTGACCTGTATAAGATGTGTGAATCTTAAAGGTTGTTGTTGAACCCTTCAACTCAGGCATCATGTTGTGGGGATATATATTGCCACCATAGGAGTTTTCAAGGAGCTTATTTCCTTCTATATCAAGCCTCTTTTCTGCATGGGATAGCTCCAGCTCCACAGGTCCAAGATGGGTATTAGCACCAATAGTGGCTGTCCTGCTTTCCCACTCTATATCCCTCTCCATTGATACCCTGTTAAGGGGAAGGTAACTCGAAAGGTATCTCTGCTGGCTCGTGCCATCCCTTTTTACTATCTGAGTATCAACAAAGAGATGCAATGGATAGTCAGGTGTCTTGAGTCTTAAGAAAAGGCTTGAGATATTGTTCGAGCTGCCATATTCCTTTCCAGCATCCCTCTGGTCAATGGTATACTGGGAAGAAGGACCTGCATCAATAAGTGTTTTATTGTCAAGATTATGATAAAGACCTCTTGCCAAACCCCTCAGCAAGGCAATGTCTTTGTAGGCATATCTGATGTCACCAAAATAATCCTTTTTATTGAGGGTCTCCAGTTCAACATGTATCCTGTGGGGAAAGGGAAAGGCCTTAAAAAGGATATCCCCTCCAATAGATGAATGAAGATACCAGAACTCTCCAGCCCTGTTAGAGTCACTCTGTTTTAAAAAACTATAATTTGGTCTTATAAAGACCTCTGGGCTTATCTCAGGATACTCATATACATATACGGGCTCTTCATACTGATTTTCATCCTGAGGCTGGGCATATAGATATAAGGGTGTAAGAAGGAGGAATAGCATTAACAACATATTCCATCTATGCATGCCTGCCTTCATTGCGTGAACCTCCCCTTACCGCTCTGGGAAGGTATATCTGTTCCATGAATCCTTGGATGACAGTCAGTGCACCTGCCATAAAGGGTTACTATCCTTTCCCTGTCAGGAGTGGTGGAGATCTTATGACCTTCATGGCACTGAAGGCATAGAAAGGGCTCCCTTGCAACAAGGAGATTATTATTCACCGAGCCATGCTGTAAATGACAGTTAAGACAGTTATCCATAAGGTCTGCATGTTCATAAACAAAGGGCCCTTCCTTGTCGGCATGACACTGGGTGCACTGCTCCTTAACACCTTTTCTTAAGAGTTTGTCAGGTACATCTCCGTGGGAGTTATGGCAATCTGTGCAGAAGACCTTCAACTCTGGAACTGGATGATGGCTTGGAAGAGAAAACTCAGCCCTTATGTTGCTATGGCACTTATAACACATCTGGGCAGTCTCCTTTGGACTTACAATAAGGTCAGGCCCTGCATGAATCCTGTGGCAATCAGAACAGGAGACATCGTTTATTGCATGGGCTGAGGCATTCCATTGATGGAGATTGAATGTAGCATTTGCTGTATGGCATTTAAGACATATAAGGGATAGGGCAGGCGGTGGAAGTTTTTTAAGATCAATCAGTGTCTCATAATTACACTTTGTCTCTATGCCTTTCGCCTTATCCTCTTCAACCTTCTCAGGTGTAATACCCTCAATAGCAAGACTTCCAGGTCCATGGCAGGATTCGCAGTCAACAACAGGCATTCCTGATTTTCTTGAAAGCTGGGCGCCCATTGTGCTTGCCTCAAAATCACGCCTTATCTTGTCATGGCTATGGCAAGCCTTTAGACAGGTATCTGTGCCAACATACTGGGCATCTACACGACCTGCAATAAGTTTCTCATACTCCTTTATGGGAATAATGGGTCTTGATGCCTTTAAGGCCTCACATCCTGCAAAGGAAAGGAGGATTATGATAATTATCAGGGCATGTCTTTTATATAACATACCAGCTCCCCAATTTTTATTGATATATTATAGCTGACCTGTCGTTCCTTGATGGCCTTGGTATAGAAGGTGTTACTCCAAGGCCAATTAAGGAGTCATAAAGAAGCTGAGCTGCGTAAGGATAGTTATGAACATAGGCACCTGGCTCCTTATTGACAAACTGTAGATTAAATGCAGCTATAAGCTCGCTCTCTTTCCATGTGGTAACCCTGTTTGTAAAGGTCTGTTGCTGAGGGTCAGATGTCCTGAAGAAATAAGGATACACATCAGGATTATAAAAGATCCCTTCACCATTTCCTCTTCCAGATTGAGCTAATTCTGTGATAATCTGAGATTTAAGGACCTCAAGGGCCTCTTTTCTCCCATAGACATTAAAATCCTGAAGCCCTGGATGACAACCCTGACATACAGCGATATTCTTCTTTGTCCCTCTCTTCATTAAAAATGTATGACCACCAAGGTCATCATCCCCTGAATCTGCCATATGGCATCCTGTACAGGACATTACCTGATGCTGAAAGATGCCCTGAGAATAATGGCCTGCAAAGTTCTTTCCAAATTCATTCCCTTTGAATTCATAACCCTTAAGACTGAATAGCATAGCACCTGCTGGAAGATAATGGGGATTTACAAAGGTAAGGTTAGTCATTGTGTCATCAGTATTATCATAAGGATTAACTCCTTTCCCTATCATTGTCTTATATAGACTCCATCCGCTCTCCCTTGCCTGATGACAGGTAATACATGTTGCTGAAGGACCTGCATCAAAGGTTGCATCATTAACAAGGGTTGAGCCAGCTCCACTTACAAGTTTTATCTCACCTGTCTTCCTCAGCCTCTTATTTTCACTTGATGGATATCCCTGTGCATCGTGGCAGGCATTACATGTTATATGGTGTGCATATATCTCTGTCGTTGGTGCATTCCAGGAGGGGTAATTAATATTACCATCGTCAACATAACTTGCGTATCCTATGCCTGAGTGGCACCTAAGGCAGACCCCTAAGGTAAAGTTATAAGTAAAGGCTGGCTTAGTTATATCTGCATGGCCTGAATTATACCACTGTCTTATAATACCTGACTCTGTCTTATGATAATTATGACAGCTTCCATAACAGGCATTTTCACTTCCCTTAATCACATAACCCATTCCCTGAGGAGCCCAGGACACCTCATTTTCAAGGACATATCCCTCTATCTGAGCAGTTGAGGTATTGTCATAATGGGTATCAACTATATCAGAACCATGGCACTTAAGGCAATCTTGAGAAGAAACCTGTGAAGGAATACCTTCTTCTTTATATTCTTCACCTCCACCACAGGAAAAAAGAGTTGCAATGATTAAAAACTCTATTATTAACAATAAATTTTTCATGATTATAAAATAATAAAAATAGATTGTGAAGTCAAGAAAAATCTAAAATTTGCACTATATCTTAAACCTCTCCACCTCTGCTATAAGTGCCTTTGTTACTTCCTCAAGGC
>DAISHO010000127.1:0-5990 GCA_036822495.1 Thermodesulfovibrionales bacterium | reverse complement strand
TATACAGGGGCTAATATCAACTAGCATAAATGGCTCCCGGGGAGGGATTCGAACCCCCGACCAAGTGGTTAACAGCCACCCGCTCTGCCTGCTGAGCTACCCGGGAACTGTAGATTATTTTTTATATCAGATGTAGGGTGCTTTTGTCAAATTTACCCGGACATCGTTTCGTACTATTGCTGAATAAACATGATGTATGTTATAAAATTTTATGTATGTGTCTCCTACCATAAACAGTGCTATCCTCTATAGCGCCTCTGTTAATGGAGAAAGGGGAGCGAGGTGGATTTTAGAATCCATACTCCTTGGTCTGAGGAGAAATCCCTGGAGGGTTCTCATACTTGTTGTGCTTTTTTCTGAAATCCTCACCTTTATAATGAATACCATTATGGGACTTATCTGGTGGGGGAGGGTCGATAAGGACCTTCTCATTATAGGCACGATAGATGCGCTGGTGGTTTCATTAATTGCAGGTGCTTTTTGTATAGGCCTGTTGCTATATCTTCTAAATTATAATGACAGGCTCTCAAACCTCCTTTCCCAAAGGACAGAGGAGCTTCATAGTGTAAATCTTCAACTCAAAGAAAGGCTTGATGAGCTTACAAGGGCAATGGAGGAGATCCATAATTCCGAGAGATTCTTAAGGACAATCTTTGAAAGTATCAGAGATCCCTTCTGCATTATTGATAGGGATTTCAGGATTGTGAGGGCAAATGATGCCTATCTTAGAGTGAAGGGTAAATCCATTGATGACCTGCTTGGTGGGAAATGTTATGAAACCCTTTATGGAAGAGACTCTGTATGTGATGCCTGTGTGATTGATAAGACCTTTAAGTCAGGTGAGCCTTGCCTTAAGGAAAAATTTGTTCCGAGGCCTGAGGGCTATGGAGAGTGGGTTGAGATATACACTTATCCTATATTTATGGAGGGTCAGGGAGTCTCCCATGTTATTCAGTATGTCAGAAGCATTACTGACAGGAAAAGGTCTGAAGAGGAAAAGAAGATGCTTATTGAGCGGCTTGAAAGGCTTTCAAGAACAGATGGCCTGACAGGTATGCTTAACAAGCGAGGCCTTATGGAGAGACTTCAGACAGAGTTCGAGAGGGTAAAGAGATATGGAGGCTCAATAAGCCTTCTTATATGCGACATTGATGATTTTAAATATGTAAATGACCTCTATGGTCACTCAGCTGGAGATAATTATCTGAAACTAATTGCCCAGGCAATGTATAAATCTATAAGGTCTGCTGATATCATTGGAAGGTTTGGTGGTGATGAATTCATGGTAATCCTTCAGGGTGTTGAGAGAGAAGAGGCCATGAAGCTTGCTGAGAGGATTCGTTTTATTGTTGAGGATACGGTTCTCAAGGCAGATATTATGAGGTCAGTAAAGTCAACGGTGAGCATAGGTGTGGCTACCTTTGACAGTACTGAATCCTATTCTATGACAACACCTGAAGAACTAATAAAGGCTGCTGATAATGCCCTCTACAGAGCAAAGAATAAAGGTAAAAATAGGGTAGAGTTATATCTTTACACTTGAAAAACTTCTTTGCATTGCCTTCTTGGCAATATCCCTTCTGTAATGCATTCCTTCAAAATTAATTAATTCTATGGCACTGTAGACCCTTTTAACAGCATCATTTATGTCTTTGCCAAGGCTTGTTACACCAAGGACTCTTCCACCTGAGGTCACGATATTGCCATTCTGGAAGGCTGTGCCAGCATGAAAGACCATTATGTCTTTTCTGCCCTTTAGCATCTCGAGGCCTGTTATGACCTTTCCCTTTTCGTATTTTCCAGGATAACCCTTTGAGGCAAGGACGACGCACACAGAGGCTTCCTTTCTCCACTGAAGTCTTGTTTCATGAAGCTTCTGTTCTGTTATGCTGAGAAATACCTTCAAGAGGTCTGACTTTAATCGCATCAGTACTGGCTGAGTCTCCGGGTCTCCAAATCTGCAGTTGAATTCAAGGACATAAGGTTCGTTATCTTTAATCATTAAACCAGCATAGATTATTCCTCTGTATTCAATACCCTCTGACCGCAGGCCCTTTAAAAGGGGATTGAGTATCCTTGAAAGGACCTTTCTCCTGACCTCGGGTGTTACTACTGGTGCAGGGCTATAGGCACCCATCCCCCCTGTGTTTGGGCCTTCATCATTGTCAAAGACCCTCTTGTGATCCTGAGAGCTTACCATCGGGATAACGGTCTTCCCGTCAGTAAAGGCCATAAAGGATGCCTCTTCACCTTCAAGGCAGTCTTCTATAACAACCCTATCTCCTGCCTTTCCAAAGACCTGTTCCTTCATTATGAGCCTTACTGCCTCTATTGCCTCATCAACAGTTTTACATACAAAGACACCTTTGCCAGCAGCAAGACCATCAGCCTTCACAACTATTGGTGCGCCCTTCAATTTTATATAATCCTCAGCATGGAGATAGGAGGTAAAGACCCTGTAGGGAGCTGTTGGTATCCCGTATCTCTTCATAAATTCCTTTGCAAAGACCTTGCTTGATTCGAGCTGAGCTGCCTGTTGTGCGGGTCCCACAATCTTCCTTCCCTCTTTTTGGAAGGCATCAACTATTCCACGGGCAAGGGGGTCTTCAGGTCCTACCACTGTCAGGTCAATCCATTCGTATTTCACAAAGTCAAGGATTGATGAGAAATCACCAGGGCTTATGTCAACACATTCAGCTATCTCAGCAATCCCTGCGTTGCCGGGCATGCAATAGATCTTATCAACCAGTTCAGACTGGCTGAGCTTCCATACAATTGCATGCTCCCTTCCACCGCCACCAATTACAAGGACCTTCATCTCTTTTTCTCCTCTGCCTTTGTTACAAGCCAGTATATAAAGCCAATAACGAGTATTGCTGCAATAAGATAATATATGGTCTCAGGCCTGTCATGCTTGAGGGTTGCTATCATGGTCTCCCTGATAATCGTCACAAGGGCGACTCCCACAAATATGCTTATGTGAAATTTCCCTCCTTTGAGATGGGATATCTCGGTATTCATGAGCTCTATCATTACCCAGAGTATGAGCATAGAGCCGAGGGCAGAGATAATCCCGTGATAGAGCTCTCCATGAAAGAGACCCCGGATGTCTGAAATAAACATTACGATTACACCTATGGTGAGGCCAATGAGGGAAAGGATAAGCACAAGATTCATGGACTGGGAGAATTTCTCTGCAAATTCTACAAGGGTGCTTTTTAACTTATAGACGGGTGAATAGGTCTTTATCTCTTCTTCTATATATGATGAGGTTATTACATCAAGGTTGATATCGAGGATCTTTTCAAAGGATACAATCTTTTTTGTCTTCTCTTCAGGTGGCTCATCAAGCCTGTTGAGGATTAAATTGATACAGGTATTTCTTATGAGGTTTATTGACCTGTTCATGAAGTGGGCATCCACATTTGCCTTAAGATGGACTGAGCCAATCCTCATAAGTCTTTCAAAATATCTGTGGTCATATATTCCGGAGAATAGTTCAATGAACCATTCCTTCTGGGCTTTAAAGACATGTTTTTTCCTCTCTTCATCTGTGAAGAATCTGGAGGCCTCTTTGTCAGCAAGTATCCATGTGCTTAGAGCTTCCATAACCTCATCGGCATAGTTGAGTGCCATGGGCTTGAGGGATTCAAGCCTCAGCCTGTCTTCCTCTGTAAACTGGTATCTCTCTTTGATTTCCTTAAAGGACCTCATGTTTTTTAGTGTCTGAAATGTCTTGCACCTGTAATGAGCATTGCCATTCCGTGCTCATCAGCAGCCTTTATTACTTCTTCATCTTTCAGAGAGCCACCCGGCTGTATTACTGCTGTAACACCAGCCTCATGAAGTATGTCTATTCCGTCACGGAAGGGAAAGAATCCATCAGAGGCTGCCACAGAGCCCTTAACAGGTTCCTGCGCAAGCATTGAACCTATCCTTGCTGAGTAAACCCTGCTTGTCTGGCCTACCCCAATTCCAACAGTCCTGTCTTTAAAGGCATAGACAATAGCATTAGATTTTACATGTTTTACAACCTTCCAGGCAAAATCCAGTGCCTCATATTCTTCTGGGGTCGGCTGTCTCTTTGTAACTGCCTTGAGGCTTTTTACATCAACCTTCAGGGTATCCCATTCCTGAACAAGAAGGCCTCCTGCTATTCTCTTCATGTCCCAGGCCTTAAGGTCACTCCTTAGTTCAGGGAGTTTAAGAAGTCTTATATTGGGCTTTTTTGAAAATATATTTAAGGCATCACTGCTGAAATCCGGTGCTATTATTACCTCAACAAAGAGCTTGGTGACTTCCTCTGCAGCAGGTCCATCTACAGATGTGTTGAAGGCTATTACTCCGCCAAAGGCAGATATGGGGTCTGTTTTGCAGGCCTTTATATAGGCATCCTTTGGATTGTCGGCAATAGCAACACCGCAGGGATTGTTATGCTTTATAATTGCACAGGCTGGTTTATCAAATTCAAGGGCGAGCATTAATGCTGCATGGGCATCAAGGTAATTATTGAAGGACATCTCCTTACCCTGAAGTATTCTGGCATTTATAAGGCTCAGCCCTCCAAGGTCATCGCTGTAGAGGCAGGCCTTCTGGTGGGGATTTTCTCCATACCTGAGGGATGAGACCTTCCTTAAGGTAAGGTTGTATCTTTCGGGGAATTCCTCCTGGGTTTTCTTTGAGAGATAATTGGAGATTATGGAGTCGTATCTTGCTGTATGGGCAAAGACCTTTTTTGCAAGTTTGAGTTTTGTCTCGTAACTGAGCTCTCCACCCCTTGACTTCATTTCTTCAATAATTGAGTTGTAATCATCAGGGTCAACAACAACAGCTACATCCTTAAAGTTCTTTGCTGCAGACCTCAACATTGTTGGTCCACCTATGTCTATATTCTCAATGGCCTCATCAAAAGATACACCGGGTTTTGCTGTAACTGTCTCAAAGGGATAGAGATTCACAACTACCATATCAATGGGCTGAATGCCATGTTTTTTAAGGGCCTCCATGTGCTGAGGATTATCCCTTTTTGCCAGAAGCCCACCATGGACCTTTGGATGGAGGGTCTTGAGCCTTCCCTCAAGCATCTCTGGGAAGCCTGTGTATTCTGAGACCTCTATTGCAGGTATGCCAGCATCCACGAGGGTCTTCCTCGTTCCTCCAGTGGATATAATCTCCACACCCATCCCTGAAAGGGAGCTTGCAAACTCCACAATGCCTCTTTTGTCTGATACACTTATAAGTGCCCTTCTGATCTTTGACATGTCTGGCCTCCTTCTTTTACTTAGGATTTCCTAAAAGGCTTGTATATTTTCCATCACCTATTATCACATGGTCAAGTACTTTAATGCCAATAATCCTGCCTGCCTCAACGAGAATATCCGTTACCTTCATGTCATCAGGGCTCGGTGCAGGATCACCGCTTGGATGATTATGGATAAATATAACAGCATGGGCTGATTCCTTGATTGCCTCCTTGAAGGCCTCTCTCGGATGTATGAGGGAATTGGTGAGGGTTCCTTCGGAGACCTTTATCTCTTTTATGAGTCTGTTCTTTGTATCGAGCATTGCACAATAAAATACCTCTTTCTTAAGGCCCTTCATTTTAGGACTGTAATATTCATAGACCTGAAGTGGACTTGAGAGTATTACTCCTGAATAGGAGCATTCCCTCATGAGTCTCCTGCCAAGTTCAAAGGCAGCCCGTAGCTGGGCAACTTTTGCACTGCCCATACCCTTTATCTCAAGGAGTTCCTTAAGGGATGCCTCATTTATCCTCTGAAGTGTCCCGAACCTTTCCATTAGTTCCATGGCGAGTTCAATGGCAGACTTCCCGGCACCACCTGTCCTTAATATTATTGCCATTAGCTGGCTAAGGGAAAGACCCTCAGGACCTTCTTTAAGGAGCCTTTCGCGGGGCCTTTCTTGAAGGGGCCATTCTCTTATGGGCTTCTTAGCCATGGGATACCCTACACCTACTCCCTACTCCCTAT
>DAISHO010000126.1:0-6020 GCA_036822495.1 Thermodesulfovibrionales bacterium | reverse complement strand
ATAGCCTATCTTAAGCCTTCAGCCTATTTGAGGCCTTATGCCCTTTTGAAAATAATATTTTAATTTATTTTGGACAGCTATGATCTACTCCTTGGTTAAAATAAGGTCACTTATCCCCGAGACCCTCTCAAGATTTATAACGGCAATCCAGATATTCAGTTTAGAGGCAGTGAGCTTTTCCTTAGCATCAGCCAGTAATGATTCTGACTGTATGAGTGAAAGGATATCTCCCTTACCAACCTTATATTCTCCAAAGGCCTGTTCATAATTCTGTTCTGCAAAACGGAGCTGCTCTTTTGCTACCTCAAGCCTCTTCAGTTCTGTAATGAGGTCTTCATAGGCCTTTGATATCTTCAATTCGATTATCCTTTTTACCTCTCTTATATCTTCTTCCTTTGCCTTTAAGGATGAACCGGTTGCCTTCAATCGAAAGAACTTTCTTAACTCAAAGATATTAAAGGTGAGTCTAAGGCCTATGCTTTTCTCTTGTTCAGGATATAGCCTGGCGTCTGAAGAAGAGTTTCTTGTGTAGGTTGCATCAAGATAGATGCTCGGGAGGAAGTCACTCCTTGCAAGTATTCTTTCAGAGAGATTTAGTTCCTTCTGAAATTCTATCTTCTTCACCTCAGGAGAGTTCATAGCATTTTCAAGTAGCAGGGTCTTTTCAGGAATATTTTCTACCTCTGAAAGTTCTCCTTCGAGCTCTTCTCCTTTTATATTTATCCCGATAAGGGAGCTTAGCTCTGCCAGTGACTTTTTGAGTTCACCTTCTGCATCAATTACTCTTGACCTTGCCTCTTCGAGTCTCACCGAGGCCTGAAGGACATCTGAAAGCCTTGCAACACCAAGCTCGTGTCTGCCCTTTGCTACCTCAAAATTCTTTTCCGCATATTTGAGCTGAGTCTTCCTGTGTTCGAGGGTCTCCCGTTTTGCAAGGCTATTGTAGAAGGCAACCTTTACATTATACTGAAGTTCAAGGAGGCTCTGCCTGAGTTCTTCATCAGCAATCTTAAGAAGGGTTTTTGAGGATAGCCTCTGGCTGTATCTTTTACCTCCATCAAAGAGTAGATAGCTGAGTCTGAGTTCAAGACTCCTCAGGTCATAGTCCTCAGGCTCTACATATATCCTTTTCTGGGAGGCAGAAAGGTCAAGTTGAGGAAGATAGGGTGAGATGGTTGCCCTGTATTCATAAAGCTGCGATTCCCTTAAATACACCTTTGACCTGTATTGAGGCAGGTTCTCCATTGCCTTATCAATAGCCTCATTAAGGGTAATACCATAGGTATTTAAAGGAGTAAGCAGGGAAAATAGTACAAATCCAGCAAACAGGAATTTGAGAGCTGAGGTCAGAGGTCGGAAAAGGGAGCTCCGAGATCTGTTTTGGCGGAGAAAGTAACTATTCATGAGAGTTATTTTACCATAATCTTCAGCCTTCAGCCTTAAGTCTAATCTGACCTCTGTTTTTGGACAGGCATGTTCGGGTATAATAGACAATAATTAAATAGCGAATATGATAAAAATAATTCCTTGCATCAAGATTCCCTGTGGCTTGCCAGTTGGTGGCGAAAGTAACATTTGGGGAATCTTTAATTCAGCTCTGGAGGAGGTATAAGATGAAGAGATTTGCCTTTGCTGGTGAAGTAACAGTCCTGATTTTTCTGATTTCCCTGTTTCTTTCTGCCTGTAGCCGTGATGCTATCACTGTGGATGGAGAGGGAATATCAAAAGAGGTCTATAATGCTGTCGTAAAAGAAAGGATAGAGGCCCATAAGACCATGGGTCTAAAATTTGATGAGAAGGCCCTTAAAAGAAGCGTTGCAGATGAGTTGATTGCAGAGGTACTTCTTCTTAAAGAGGCAAGGGCAAGAAAGATAGAGGTAAAAGATGATGAGGTGAAGAAGGCCATTGATGCTATGAAGGGTGATAGAAAAGAGGAGGATTTCAGGAAAGAGATTAAAAAGACAGGTCTTTCATATGAGACCTTTAAGAAAAGGGTCAGGGATAGGCTCATGATCTCAAAACTTATGGAAGAGCTTGTAAAGGACAGCTCTGTTACTGAAAAGGATATGAGGGAGTTTTACAAAAAGAGTCAGGTTCCTTTCCTCAAGCCAGAGCTTGTCTTTGTAAAGATTATTCAGGTTATTAATGAGGCAGATGCAAAGGGTGCAATCGAGGCAATTAAAAAGGGAGAGGATTTTGATAAAATTGCTGATAGACTTCTAAAAGAGAATAAGGCCTTTGTAACAGATTATGGATGGTTAAATCCTGACACTATCTCTAAGGAGATAAGCACTGCCATGAAGACGGCAAAGATAGATCAGGTCTATGGTCCATATAAAGGCAAGGATAATTCTTATTACCTTTTTAAGATAAAGAAGAGGGAGACCTCAAAGGTTCTATCCTTTGAAGAGGCAAAATCTCAGATAAAGGCCATGATGCTTCAGCAGAGGAAACAGGAATTAATGGCCCATCTTGTTGATGTAAACAGGAAGAAGGCAAAGATAAAATACAATATCAATTTTTAAACTATCTGATGACGAATGTAACAGTAACTGTTACTTTCGCCACCAATCAGGTTAATTGAAAAAGTGAAGAGGCTTCTATTGTTACTAAAATTGAGATTAAAGGTCTTTCTTTCGGTTTCCACAACAGCTACTTTCGCCACCAGTCTCATTGGTTTTGTTTTTTTCAACCTGATCTCATCATTACCAATCTATGGAGGCATCCTTGTTGATGAAGTCGTGGCAGTTATTAACAATGAACCCATTACCTGGAGCGAGCTGTACAGGGAGATGGAGTTCATAGCACCTGAGAATATAAGAAACCTCTCACCAAAGGAGAAAAGGAAATTTTTTGAAGAAAATAAAGATGCCCTCCTTGAAGATTATATAAATTCTCGCGTTATCCTCAGAGAGGCCCAGAGTCTCGGTATAGATGTCTCTAAGGATGAGATAGACGAGACGATTAAAAGAATAAAGCAGAAGTACTCAATGGATGATGCCACATTTCTTGAGACCCTCAAGAAGGAGGGGTATACCCTTCCCATATACAGGAAGGCCCTTTCAGAGCAGATTTTAATAAGCAAGGCTGTTTCTCAGGAGGTGAGGAGCAGGGTTGTAGTTAAGGAGAGTGAGATAGAAGAATACCTTAAGGCCCATCCTGAATATACAGGACCTGAAATGTTCAGATTAAGACAGTTATTATTGAAAAGACCAAAGGATGCTGATATAGAGACCTTTCAGAAGAAACTTAACACAATAATAGAGAGACTCAGGGCAGGAGAGCCCTTTGAAAGGATTGTGGCGCTCTACTCTGAAGATACGAGACTTATTGGTGGCGACCTCGGTTATATAAAAAGGTCTGATCTATCATCCCAGTTTCTGGAGGCTATTGCTGGATTAAAAGTGGGTGAGATAAGCAGGCCTTTCTGGACAGAAAAGGGACTTATTATACTTAAGGTTGAAGACCACATGGGTGGGATGACAGTTGAGGAGGCAAAAAAGGTAATAAGACAGCAATTGGAAGCAAAAAGATTTGAAGAGCTTTACAGGGCATGGCTGAAGGGCTTAAGGGAAAAATATCACATCGAGATAAAATCAGAGTCCTGAGGAGAATCTACTGTATCCTTTTTCTTAACAATTAGCCAGGCAATGGGAATGGCTTCTTCTCCTTTTCTCCTTTCAAAAGGAACAGGTTCAGATGTCTTTCTTCTATCAATTACTATCTTTATATTAGAAAGGTCATAAGATGCTAAGAATCGTGGACTTACTATAAGATATTTATCAAGGCTACAATAGGGGCAGATATTTAGTAGTTCCTTATTGGCAGTATAGGAAACCTTTCCGCATCGAGGACACACAAATTTTTCCATTACTCCCTCCAGAGTATTTTTTATAAGAATAACAAAGAAGTATGTGTATGTCAAGTATTTGTATAAAAAAATTGCTCAGTGCCTCTCATCCTGCTACCATCTTTTATTGTCATAGCATCTTGCTCAGGTGATTCATCCGCCTTTATCCTGTTATACTATATTATGAAAAACAGGGAAAAGCTCATAAATAATTTTTCAAAGACCTCTATACTTGTTGTGGGAGACCTCATACTCGATAGATACATATGGGGGAAGGTCTCCAGGATATCACCTGAGGCACCTGTGCCTGTTGTTGAGGTTACAAGGGAGGATTTTTTGCTCGGTGGAGCTGCCAATGTGGCTGCAAATATAGGTTCCCTTGGTGGAAAGGTTTCTGTGATAGGTGTAACAGGCAATGACAGGGCAAGGGATGTCCTTATGAGACTTCTTGAAGATAAAGGGATAGACTCCTCAGGAGTTCTTACAGATGAAAGACCTACAACTGTTAAGACAAGGGTTATAGCCCATGCTCAGCAGGTTGTCCGATTCGATAAAGAAGACCATTCAAAAATAAATTCTGAACTCTTAAAAAAGATTCTCGCCTATGTAGAGCATAAGATAAAAAAAGGCTCTATAGATGCTGTAATAATCTCTGATTACAAAAAGGGTGTAATAAGCAGGGAGCTTATAAAAGGGGTCTTAAGGCTTACAAGGCCAGCAGGTCTCTTTGTTGCAGTAGACCCAAAGGTTGGGCACTTTCCATTTTACAGGGGTGTGTCAGTTATAACGCCAAACCTTAAAGAGGCGTCTGAAGGTTCTGGTATAGAGATAAAGGATGAAGCCTCCCTTATTAAGGCTGGAAGAAAACTCCTTAAAGGTCTTTCCCTTGAGGCAGTACTTATAACAAGGGGTGAGGAGGGCATGAGTCTTTTTATGAGGAAAAAAGATGATATTGAGCATTACTATATCCCTACAAGGGCTAAAAAGGTGTTTGATGTAACAGGTGCTGGAGACACTGTTATCGCCACCTTTACCCTTGCCCGTGCAAGTGGTGCCTCCATGATAGAGGCCTGTGAGATAGCTAATTATGCTGCGGGTATAGTAGTTGGAGAGGTGGGCACTGCTACTGTAAGACCTGAACAGCTCAGGGAGGTGATGGGATGTTAGATAAGCCCTCAACTGTTACTTTAGCCACCAATTTTACTGATAGACCCAGGGCAGTAGCCCTTTATTCAGGAGGTCTTGACAGCACCCTTGCTATTGTTGTGATGCTCAGGCAGGGTGTGGATGTCACTGCCTTAACATTCCTAACCCATTTTGGATGTGATATATCCGACAGGTCAAGCTGTTCAAAAAATCCCTTTAAGGCAGCAGAGCAGTTTGGCTTTACTGTTAAACTCTGTCACCTTGCTGACAAATTTATAGAGATTGTAAAGTCTCCAAAATACGGCCATGGTAAGAACATGAATCCCTGCATAGACTGTAGAATCCTCATGCTCAGAGAGGCAAAGGAGTTCATGAAACTTATAGGTGCCCAGTTTGTAATAACAGGTGAGGTCCTCGGCCAGAGGCCTATGAGCCAGAGGAAAGAGACCTTTCCACTTATAGACAGAGAAGCTGGCCTTGAGGGATATGTCCTGAGACCCCTTACAGCCCTTAACCTCAAACCAACGATTCCCGAACAGATAGGTCTTGTAAAGAGGGAACTCCTTTATGGATTCATGGGAAGGTCAAGGAAGCCCCAGATGGCCCTTGCAGAGGAGTTTGGCATCAAGGATTATCCGACCCCAGCTGGTGGTTGCCTCCTTACTGATCCGATATATTCCTATCGCCTGAAAGAGTTGCTTGAACACAATCCTGATCCATCTCTCAAGGAGATCAATCTTTTAAGGATTGGCAGGCACTTCAGATTATCAAGAAACTGCAAGGTAGTTGTTGGAAGGGATGAAGAAGAGAACAGGGAAATCCTGTCAATTGCTCAGGAAGGAGATGTCCTTTTAAAGGTCGAAGGTTTTGGAAGCCCTCTTGTGCTCATATGCGGTGAGCCTGACGAGGCTCAACTGAGACTTGCTGCCTCCATATGTGCAAGGTATTCTGATGCAAAGAGATTACCCTCTGTAGATGTTGCAGTATTTAGAGCTGGTGGCGAAGGGAGGTTCAGGATTAGTAT
>DAISHO010000125.1:0-6031 GCA_036822495.1 Thermodesulfovibrionales bacterium | reverse complement strand
TTGAGGCCTTATGCCCTCTTTAAAATACCATTTTAATTTATTTTGGACAGCTATGAGGCGTGAGAAAATCAAATATAGGATATCCTGTCCCTTTTCTTTGATGAGTCCTGAGAAGGCTCTGAGGAGATTTTTTCTTTCTTCTGCTTTGGAGGAGCCTTTTTCAAGGTCTCAATCTTTTGAGCTACATCCCTGAAGCCTGAATCCATGCCATATATCTCTGTGTAAAGATTAAAGGCAGAAGCTATATCCCCATCCTTTTCATAGGCATCGGCAAGCTCATATCTCATGGCAAGGTATTCTTCCTTAGATTTATCAAGACCTTTGAGGCCCTCTTCAATGGTCTCGATGGCAAGTTTATAAAGGCCCTTTTCTTTGTAACACACTGCAAGCATATTTATTGAGGAAATATAGTATTTTGGATCCTTTCTTGAAAGTTGAAACTCTTTAATCGCATCGTTTATTAGTCCCATCTCCTTATAGGCAATACCAAGATTATAATGGGTTTCAGAATCCTCTTCCTTCACCTGTCCTTCAAGTCCCTTCTTAAACTCCTCAAAGATATCCATAACATCCTCTGTAAGTTCTGGGGCTTCTATCACCTCTTGTTCATTTCCCTCTGTTCCAAGTATCTCCTCATTAAGATTAATAAGTTCTGACCCCAATTCTTCTGACAGCGGAAGAGTCTTACCAGCATCTTCACCCTCAGCGATTTCTGAGACCTCAGTCTTTTGTATTTTTGATAGGCTCTCTATCTTTTGGGTTATTTGCTCATCCTCAGGAAATATGGACTGAAGATGCTTATAAACCTTCAAGGCCTCGTCTGTTAAGCCCTGTTTTTCATAAAACTCTGCTTCAATAAAGGCCTCCATATAATCCTCTCTTGAAGGTGCGGTAGCAGGTCTCTCAAAGGTTTCCACAGCCTCTTCTCCTGTAAGATTAGCAACTAAAGATGAAGTTAAGTCTTCATGGTGAGATAAGATAGGTGATTCTACCTCGCTCGTGGACAGTCTTTCATCATCAGGATTAATAGACCTTGCCTCCTCAACAAACTTTTCAGCCTCTCCAGTCATTCCTTTTCTTTTATAGATCTCACTGAGGGCCAGACACTCAGTAACAGCCATCTCTTTATCGCCTATCTCAAGATACAGTTGCTTCAGTTTTATGTGAACCTCTGGATTATCCGGATACTGGACCTTCAGAGGTTCAAGCCTCTTTCTTGCTTCTTCATAAACACCAAATTTTAGATAAATATCAGCCTCCTGCAAGATTTCCTCAACATTCCTGCCTTCAGTCTTAACCTTTATAATCTCTGGTTCTTCAGAAGCTACTTCCATTTCCTGAAGTTTAGCCTTTATATAAGGATCATCGGGCCTCAGCTCCTTAGCCTCTTTATAACAATTAATAGCCTCTTCTGTAAGACCGGCACTCAGATAATAATCTCCAAGGTTAACAAGCTCATCAAAGGCCTTCTCAGTATTGCCAATCTCTTTATAAATCACAATTAATTTCTTTGTACATTCTGCAGGCTCCACATCTTTTAACTCCTCAAGTATCGAAACAATACCATCCCTTTCAAAAGAGATTATCTGATCAAGGGATGGGGATATAAGTCTCCATGCTTCTTCTTTTTTACCCTGCTGAATATAAATATTTGTAAGATATTTCTTTGCCGTAACATTTTCAGGGGCAAGCTCCACAAGCCTCTTAAGCTCACTCTCAGCAGTACTAATATCCCCTGTTTTCATTAACGATTCAATATAATGAGAAAGAATGTTTATATCATCAGGGAAAGAAGAAAGCAATCTTCTAAAGATCTCTAAGGTGCCTTTGTAATCACCCTCTTTTTTGTATATCTCCACAAGGCCAAGATTTGCACTTTTATCCGATGGATTAATGGATAAGGCCCTCTGATAATAATCCTTTGCCTTATTGGAATCTCCAGAATCATGATAGAGCCTTCCAAGGATACTATACTGTTTTGCTGCCTCCTCTGTAAGACCTTCTTTAAAAAAGATATCTGCGACTTTGACTCTTAGCTGAAGATTTGAAGGTGATAGATGAAGAATCTTCTGATAAACTTCTACAAGAGCATCTCTTTTTTTCTCCTTTGCAAGGACATCGGCAACAGCAAGAAAATACCTTATTGCATCAGTAGCCAGACCCTTTTCCTCACAAAGCTCACCAAGGGCAAGGGTTGCCCTGTAGTCTGATGGATTTAAATTAAGAATCTTTTTATAAAGGGCCTTTGCCTTATCATAAAAGCCCTGTTCTCTGAAGATATCAGCAGCACGATAATAAAACTCCGCAGACCTTTTTGTATCTCCCTTCTTAAGATAAAGGTCACCAAGGGTATTATAGACATTGCCATCACCTGAGTCTGCAAGCTTTTCAAACTCAGCAATAGCCCTATCTATCTGTCCTTTGGCAAGAAACTTCTGTGCCTCTTTTATAATCCCCGCTTTATCCATTTTTTAATAATAATATCACAATATAACCAATTTCTGAAAGAGGTTCTTGAAAGTTTATGGGCATTATCTGCATAATTAAATAATGGAAAAGATACTCTTATCCCTTCTTCCAGAGGGTCTTTACTTTATTGATAGAGACCTCAGGATAAAATATGTCAATCCTGAATTTATAAAACTGACAGGCCTTGACCCATCAAACCTTAATGGAAGGGAGTTAAGTAAAGAACTTATTCATTATCAAGATGACTCAGGCCACAGGCTTGAACTATATGAGCTTCCTGCCTTTCTCTCCGCTCAATCAAGGCAGGAGATAAGAAAGACCTTTTATCTTGTCACAAAAGATGGAAGGATACCTGTTGAAGAAAGATGCATACCTATTTTTAAGGGCCAGGATTTCAAGGGAGTTTTGTGCATAATAAAGGATTTAAGCTATGCCAGAATCCAGATAGAGAAAAGCCTGTCTGAACAGAAAAGACAGAGGCTCCTTGCCCTCTGTGCCTGGTGTAAAAAGGTAAGAACAGGTGATAACCTCTGGGAAAGTATTGAGAGATATCTTACAGATTCTGGTATAGGCACTATCACTCATGGGATATGTCCTGAATGTGCTGAAAAGATATTTGAGAAAAAGGTCTATCTTGAAAGCTACCAGAACATTTGTAAGGCTATAAGTAGCAGTCTATCCTTAAACGAGGTCTTAAGTTTAATAGTCACAAATGTTGTGAAGGTTCTCAAGGTAAAGGCCTGCATGCTCAGGTTGCTGAATAAAGAGACAAACAGGCTTGAAGTAGCAGCCCATTATGGATTAAGTGAAAGGTATGTAAATAAAGGACCTGTAGAATTTGACCAGAGCATAAGGGAGGCCCTCCAGGGTAAGACCATATCAATCTATGACATAACCCTTGATGAAAAGGCAAGATACAAAAAGGAGGCAGAAGAGGAAGGCATAAAGAGTATTATTTCTGTACCTGTAAAAGGTGGTTCAGAGATACTCGGAGTACTGAGGCTTTATACATCAGAGCCCGTAAAGTATACTGATGAAGACCTAAGATTCATTACTGCTATTGCTGAACAGGCAGCAATAGCAATAATAAATGCAAGGACCTTTGAGCTGTCCATCTCAAAGGCAAAAGAATATCTGAAGGTCTTTGAGGAGGTTACAAAGACAGTGACCTCAAAACTTGAACTTCAGGAGGTCCTTGATACTATTGTTAAGAAGCTTCCTTCTGTAATGGGCTTGAGGGCTGCAACCATAAGGCTTCTAAATGAAGAGGGCTCAAAGCTTATCCTTGTTGCCTCCCATGGATTGAGCAAAAAATACCTTGAAAGGGGACCTGTTGACCTTGAGGAAAATGTGAGGGAGGCCCTTCAGGCAAGACCTGTGGCAATATTTGAAGTAACAACTGACCCGAGGGTAAAGTATCAGAAAGAGGCAGAAGAGGAAGGAATAAAGAGCATGCTCACACTACCGATAATTGCAAGGGGAAAGGTCATAGGCATTCTGAGGCTTCTTTCTAATGTGCCAAGGCAGTTTACTGAGGAGGAGATAAACTTTGCAGCATCCCTCGCAGAGGTCTGCGGGATAGCCATTGAAAATGCAAGGCTCTATGGTAACCGTAAGACATAACAGGTTCTTTCCCATATAGGAAAGGCATTCCTTAGGACTTCCTTTTTAAAACATTTACTCCCAAATAAAATAATGATTTTTATTCTGGCACAGTTAATGCTATTCTTGTAAAGGTCTGGTCTTGACAGACCCATATAAGGTGTATTAAGCTTTACCAGTCTTAAATCAATTGAGGAAAGGGGGTGAAAGTATGAGGATTATAGCAGTAGTAGCTATGCTCGTAATTATCGCCTTTGCAGGCTCAGCCCTTGCAGTACCACCTGGAAAGACTGTTGAATTTGAAGGTGGTGGAGCAGGAAAGGTTGTATTTGACGGAAAGACCCATGCTGACAAGGGTGCAAAGTGTAATGACTGCCATCCAAGCCTCTTCCAGATGAAGAAGGGTGCTCAGAAGATCACAATGGCAGACATTAATGCTGGCAAGTCTTGTGGAGCCTGCCACAATGGCACAAAGGCCTTTAAGGCTGGTGATGCAGCAAACTGCGCAAAGTGCCACAAGAAATAATCTCTCAAGGGCCTCTTTACAGAGGCCCTTCTGTTATAATTATTAATGAACCTTAGCCTGAAACTAAAAAGGGCCTTTGTTATTTCAGCCCTCATATTTATTGGTGAGCTTCTCGGTGGTATTATCAGTAATAGTCTTGCCCTCCTTAGTGATGCAGGTCATGTCCTTACAGACACCTTTGCCCTTGGTCTCAGTCTAATTGCAGCAGAGATAGCAAAAAGACCCTCTGATTTCAGGGCTACCTACGGATATCACAGGTTCGGACTAATGGCAGCATTTCTCAATGGCCTGAGCCTCGTAGGGATATCAATTTATATCTTTTATGAATCCTACAGGAGATTATTAAGACCTGCTGACATAGATTTATCCGTGATGCTTCCGATTGCCCTTATAGGATTATCTGGAAATCTTATCATGACTCTTATGCTTGGCAAGGGACATGAAGACCTCAACTTAAGGAGTGCCTGGCTTCATGTCGTTGGTGATACCCTCTCATCCATTGCTGTGATAATCTCTGGAGGTGTGCTCTACTTTACTGGCTGGAAGACCATTGACCCCCTTACCGGTATCTTAATAGGTCTGATAATAATAATTGGTGGTATAAGGGTTATAAAGGAGTCGCTCCACATATTCCTTGAGCTCACACCACCAGGTTTTGAGACTGAGGAGATTGTAAAGGAGATAAAAAATATCAATGGCATCCTTGGTATTCACGATGTCCATCTCTGGTCAATTACAAAGGGGCAGATAGCCTTTTCGTGCCATATATATGTGAAAGACCAGAGGCTAAGCGAACTTGAGTGCATTAAAAGGTCAGTAGAAGAGGCTCTGAAGAAAAAAGGGATTAATCACATAATACTACAGTTTGAATGCAGAGAATGTGAGGAGGCTGAAATCTACTGCAGACTCTAACTATGGCATCCCTACTCCTTCAATAAGAGCATTACACTTCAGGCATCTTGAATTCTTCATATTAATCTTCAGAAGGGAAAAACCAAACCTTTCTATAAGGAGCTCTCCACACTGAGGACAGTAGGTATTCTCACCTCCCTCTCCAGGGACATTACCTTCATAGACATATTTAAGGCCTGTCTCAAGTCCTATCTGCCTTGCCTTTCTTAAGGTCATCACAGGTGTCCTCGGCCTGTCAAGCATCTGGTATGTTGGATAAAACTGGGTAACATGCCATGGCATCCCTGGATCAACAGACTTAATGAATTCAGCAACCCATCTAAGAAATTCCTCTGAATCATTCAGCCCAGGGATTATTAAGGTCGTCACCTCCACCCATACTCCAAGCTCCTTCATAAGTCTTATGGTGTTAAGGACAGGTTCAAGCCTTGCCCCAGCAATTCTTTTGTAAAAATTATCATCACCCTTAAGGTCAATGTTATTTCCATCAAGATAGGGAGCTATTGCCCTTGTTGCCTCCGA
>DAISHO010000124.1:0-6056 GCA_036822495.1 Thermodesulfovibrionales bacterium | reverse complement strand
GGATATCTCTATTAAGGCAATTGATAATGCCCTCAATTCCCACCGTCTTATCCTGCTTCTTACACAGAAGGACCTTTCTGTGGAGACACCCGGGCCTAACGATCTTTATCAGATTGGTACTGTTGGCATGATAATGAGAATGCTAAAACTTCCTGATGGCAGGGTTAAGATACTTATACAGGGATTGAATAAGGTAAGGGTTATTAATTTTTCCCAGACCGAGCCTTTTCTAATTGCAGATATTGAGAAAATCATTGAGCCAAAGATAGAGGAGATAACCATTGAGATAGAGGCCCTGATGCGGTCTGTAAAGGAACTTCTTGATAAGGCAGTCTCCCTTGGCAAGACGATACTTCCAGATGTAATGGTGATAATAGAGAATATTGATGACCCTGGAAGACTTGCAGATCTCATTGCCTCAAATCTTGGGCTTAAGACAGAACAGGCACAGGAGATACTTGAGATAATTGATCCAGTAGAGAGGCTTAAGAAGATAAGTGAGATACTTACAAGGGAAACAGAGCTCCTCGCTGTTCAGCAGAAGATTCAGTCAGAGGCAAGAACAGAGATTGATAAGGTCCAGAGGGAATATTTTCTCAGAGAACAGCTCAAGGCGATTCAGAAAGAACTTGGTGAGATGGATGAAAGAGCTGAGGAGATCGAGGAGTTCAAGAAGAAGATAGAAGAGGCAAAGATGCCTGAAAAGGTTCAAAAGGAGGCTGAGAAACAACTAAAGAGACTTCAGAAGATGCATCCAGATAGTGCTGAAGCTGCCACTGTACGAACCTATCTTGAATGGCTTACAGAACTTCCCTGGTCAAAATCAACAACGGATAATGTTGATATAAAGGTGGCAGAAAAGGTCCTCAATGAGGACCACTATGACCTTGAAAAGGTAAAAGAGAGGATTCTTGAATATCTCAGTGTAAGAAAACTTACAAAGAAGATGAAAGGGCCAATACTCTGTTTTATTGGACCGCCTGGTGTTGGAAAGACCTCTCTCGGAAAATCCATTGCAAGGGCCCTTGGAAGGGAATTTGTAAGGATGTCCCTTGGCGGTGTGAGGGACGAGGCAGAGATCCGTGGTCACAGAAGGACTTATGTAGGTGCCCTGCCTGGAAGGGTGATCCAGGGGATTAAACAGGCGGGTACTAATAATCCTGTATTTATGCTTGACGAGATTGACAAGATAGGTCTGGATTTCAGGGGAGACCCTGCCTCTGCCCTTCTTGAAGTCCTCGATCCTGAGCAGAATAATGCCTTTGTTGACCATTATCTTGGAGTACCCTTTGACCTGAGCAATGTAATGTTTATCACCACAGGCAATGTGGTGGATACCATACCTGCACCTCTCAGAGATAGAATGGAGATAATATATCTCAGCGGATATACTGCAGAGGAAAAACTTAACATAGCAAAGAAGTTTATTATTCCGAGACAGCTACGGGAACATGGTCTTACTGGAAAGGAGCTAAAGATAACAGATCAGGCTATTATGAAGACCATTACGGAATATACAAGGGAAGCAGGGGTAAGGAACCTTGAAAGAGAGATTGCAAATATCCTCAGAAAGGTTGCTAAACAGATTGCAGAAGGAAAAAAACAGAAGTTTCTTATAACTCCTAAAAATCTATCAAGGTATCTCGGTGTCCCTAAATATCTTCCAGAGGAAGAGGTGGAAAAGGACCTTGTGGGTGTTGCTACAGGGCTGGCATGGACAGAATCAGGAGGAGATATCATATATGTAGAGGCAACAACTATGAAGGGCAAGGGGAGCCTTATACTTACAGGTCAGCTTGGAGATGTGATGAAGGAATCAGCGCAGGCTGCCTTCAGTTATGTAAAATCAAGGGCAAGGAAACTCGGGATAGATGAAGATATCTTCTCAAAAACAGATATCCATATCCATGTACCAGCAGGTGCTATTCCAAAAGACGGACCCTCAGCAGGGATAACAATGACAACAGCCATTGCCTCTGCACTTACAGGAAGACCTGTGAGAAGGGATATAGCCATGACCGGGGAGGTCACATTGAGGGGCAGGATATTGCCCATCGGGGGTTTAAAAGAAAAGGCCCTTGCTGCAAAGAGGATGGGCATTAAAAATGTGATAATACCTGCAAGGAATAAAAAGGATCTCGAGGATATACCTAAATATGTCAAGAAGGATATGAATTTTATTCTGGTTGAGACGATGGATGAGGTTTTGAATATAGCCCTGAGAAAGGATTCAAAATCAAAGAGAGGAAAGATTAATCAGCTACGCAAGTAAAAGTTGGTGAATGAACTTGAGATAATAGAGCTGATCAGAAAAAGATTTCCTGTTGTGCAGGTAACAGTTGGTGAGACTGCTGGTATTGTCACTGACAGACAGAACAGGATACTGAAGGGAATTGGTGACGATACAGCAGTAATCTCCCCTCCGAAGTATCCCATTCTTTATACAACGGACATGATGGTTGAGGGTATCCATTTCGACCTCGCCTTTATTAGGCCCTTTGAGCTTGGTTATAAACTTGTTGCAAGGAATGTAAGTGATATCTTTGCGATGGCAGGAGAACCAGAGTTCTTACTGTTAAACCTGTGCCTGCCTTTTAACAGGAAGATGAAGATTGAGAATTTTTTGGCTTCCTTTCTGGATGGGATAGATGAGTGTTTAAAAAGATATAATATCAGGATTGTAGGTGGCGATTTTTCCTCATCTCCTGACAGGATATTCTTATCAGCAACCCTTACAGGCACATCTCCATCGCCTGTCTTCAGGTCCGGTGCAAGGCCTGGAGACTTGATTTATGTGACAGGCACTATTGGTGATTCTGCCTGTGGTCTTGAGATATTAAAGAGAAAGGCAAAACTTCCCTCCGAGATAATTACTCCTCTTGTAAAGAAACATCTCAGGCCAGAACCAGAACCTGTTCATAAAAAAGTCTCCAGACTCAATGCAATGATTGATATAAGTGATGGCCTATCTATTGACCTATGGAGACTCTGCACCGAGAGTTCTGTGGGCGCCCTTTTATACGAGGATAAAATACCAGTATCCAGAGAGCTTAAAGAGGCTGCCAGTTTAATGGATCTCGATATATTGAGTCTTGTCCTTTCAGGTGGAGAGGATTACGAACTTCTTTTTACTGCTGATGTCCTTATTAGGGAACCAGGCATTACAGAGATAGGTGTTATTAAAGAAAAGCCAGATATGGAAATAATGGGGAGTGATGGTGTTGTAAGGCCATTAAAACCTGAAGGCTATATTCACTCCGGGGCAAGGTAACAATTTCTGATGAGAGGTAAGATATGGGATAAGATAAGATTGATATTTTATATCAAGGATCCGCCATGGAAGATTGCTCTTACCTTCAGCATCGGACTTTTTATAGGTATGTCACCCCTTATAGGATTCCATACGGTTATTGCCCTAACATTAGCAATTCTATTCAGACTAAACAAGATCGTCATACTTCTGGCGACTTATCTAACTAATCCCTGGACAATAGTCCCTGTTTACACATTCTCAACATTCATTGGAGCAAGGATACTTCACAGGGAGATAAAGATAAACATAGACTGGACACATATTACAATCTCCGAGATTGTAAAGAGTGCGAGAGAACTGCTATTACCCTTCATTATTGGTACACTCATTGTTGGCTTTGTCTCATCTGTGTTAAGCTATATAATTATCTATGCTGTACTCACGAAAAGAAGGAGTTTATATAGAGACTCTGGGCTGTCCTAAGAATGTAGCAGATTCAGAGGCCTTTAAAAAGAGGCTTCTTGAATCGGGTATTCCATTGGTCTGTAGCCCACAGGAGGCGGAATTTATCATAGTTAATACCTGTGGTTTTATAGAGGATGCAAAGAGGGAATCTATAGAAGAGATATTAAGACTCAGTTCTTTCAAGAACTATTATCTGCACAGGGAATATAATTCGCAACGATTATCTCCTCCATCAACAGCAAAAACTGATACTTTAGGCACTAATAGTAGATATCTTCCAAGACTGGTGGTGATGGGCTGTCTTGTAAAGAGATACGAAAGGGAATTGAGAAAGGAGCTTCCAGAAGTGGATGCCTTCTTCGGGCTGAATCAAGAAGAGGTTATAGCTTATCTAAAAGCCAACAAACAGCAATCGACTGCTACCACGCTGCAAGAAACTGTTACATCAGCCACTGAATTAAATAATTCTTCTTACGCCTATATAAAGATATCTGATGGTTGCAATAGAAGATGTAGTTTCTGTATTATCCCGAAGATAAAAGGTCCTTATTTTAGCGTAGAACCAGAAGAGATTATTCAACAGGCTGAAGAATTGATATCAAAAGGATATAAGGAGCTTATACTCGTGGGTCAGGATATAACTTCATATGGAAGAGACCGCAGGGGCTTCCCCTCTCTTAGAGACCTGATAAGAGAGATTACAGCAATATCTGGAGAGTTCTGGGTTCGGCTTCTTTATCTTCATCCAGATAGTTTAACAGAGGAGCTCCTTGAAGAAATCGCTTTAAATGAAAAGGTGTGCAAATATCTCGATATTCCTTTACAGCATTCTGAAGACAGGATATTAAGATTAATGAGAAGACCCGGAACAAAGGAACAATACCGAAGGCTTATCAAAAAGATAAGGACCTTAATCCCTGATATAACCATAAGAACGACCTTTATAGTTGGTTTTCCTGGTGAGACAGAGCAAGATTTCAAAGGGCTTATGGATTTTATCAAGGAGATAGAATTTGACAGACTCGGTGTTTTTAAATATAGCAGAGAAGAGGGTACAGCTGCCTTTAACTTAAAGAATCAGCTATCCCGAAGGATAAAAGAGAAAAGATTTGCTCAAGTAATGAGGCTTCAGGCAGAGATTTCATTCAAAAAAAATCTTTCAATGGTTGGTAAAAGGGTAAGGGCCCTTATTGATGAGATTGATGGGACAGTGGCCTATGGGAGACTTCAGGGACATGCCCCTGAGATAGATGGCATGGTTATAATAAAAAATTCAGGCAATCTAAAGGTAGGCGCGTTCCGTGACCTTATTATCACAGGTGCCCATGATTACGACCTTGAAGCAGAAGTTCTCTGAGAAAGTGAAAGGATTAATAGGGTAATGAAAATCTTAGCTACTCTTCCCTGGATTCATATAGTACTTTTTATTCTTACAGTATTTTCAACCCTCTCTGCAGGTGCTATATGGGAGGGGATTGACATATTCTCTGAGCCATCAAGGATTTTAGAAGGCTGGCCTTTTTCCTTAACACTTCTGAGTATCCTCCTCAGTCATGAGTTTTCTCATTACATAGCGTCGAGGCTTCACAGAACAAAGGCAACCCTTCCATATTTTATCCCGGCTCCCACTGCTATAGGAACCTTTGGAGCGATTATAAAGATGAAATCTCCGATAAAAACTCGAAAGGCCCTTATAGATATCGGAGCGGCAGGTCCGATAGCTGGATTTGTTATAAGTATTGTTGCTACAGTTATAGGTCTTAATATCTCCCAGGTTGTGAAGGCTGATGATATAAAAGGTATTGGATTCGGGTCATCTATCATCTTTCTATTAATATCGAAACTCGTCATAGGGGATGTGCCTGATGGTTACTCAGTAATCCTCCATCCAGTTGCCTTTGCAGGATGGATAGGATTTCTTGTTACCTCTTTAAATCTTTTGCCAGTAGGCCAGCTTGATGGCGGTCATATAACCTATGCATTATTTGGACGGGCTCATAAATACATATCTATGGTTTTTGTAGTTATTCTCTTCCTCCTCGGGTTTATTGCCTGGTATGGATGGTTTGTATGGGCTGGCTTATTAATAATCCTCGGCATAAAACATCCTCCTGTGCTATTCTGGGAGGAAAGGCTGAACCTATCAAGACGAGTCGCTGGGATACTCTCTTTTATAATATTTATTCTATCCTTTATCCCGGCACCCCTTCAGACCATATCCTGATCAGTTTACGGTGGTGAAGGTTGTTGTTCAAATATAGCTCTCCAAAATAAATTAAAATAGTATTTTAAAGAGGGCATAAGGCCTCAAAAACACAAAAGAAGCGACAGGATTTAT
>DAISHO010000123.1:0-6062 GCA_036822495.1 Thermodesulfovibrionales bacterium | reverse complement strand
TGCCATCACATCTATTAACAACGAACTCCTTTTCAACCTCTACCTCTGTTCCGTCAGGCTGTTTCTCCTTGACCTTTGACTTAGAGGTGATCTTGAAGGTCCTGTCACGCGTATCCTTTATCCTCCTGGCAATCTGGTCAAGGGCCCAGTCCCAGGAGACCTCCTTCCACTCCTTTGCACCAGGTGCACGATAAAGGGGTTTTGTGATTCTTAAAGGATTATTCACTATCTGATAGAGGGACTGACCTTTTGAGCATAAGGTCCCTTCATTTATAGGATGGTCAGGATCTCCCTCTGTATTTATAACCTTTCCATCTCTACTGTGGACTATTATCCCGCATCCAACAGAGCAATAAGGACATATCGTGAGGGTCTCCTTTGCGTTTTTTATCCTCAGGCCCTGGGCATAAGACTTAACAGGTGTGAGGTCAATGCTGAGAGCACCAAGTAAAAGACCTCCACCTGAAAGCTTTAAAAATTCCCTTCTCGATACTGCCATGGCAACCTCCTTTAAGTTAGAAGATTAGATTTACAGGATTATCTACAAAATATCTATCAAATTCTGGGCTCAATGTCAAGAAAAAGGTTTATTTAATCTTTTTATAATTACACCTGCCACATGATTGCCTCGAAATAAGGTCCAGGGACTGTAACCTTTATATGCCCTCTGAGGGGTATCCTTTCGATGACCTCATCAGGTGAGTCAGCTTTTCCGAGAAGAATGATAAAGCCTATCTCATCGTTTTCCTTCACTCCAAGGAGGCTAAAAGGAATGGCAATCTCAAGAACCTGACCTAAACCAAATCTCAGGTCTGAACTACTGTAACCTTTTTCCTCTTTTTTTACCATAAATTTTATGCCATCGGGCTGGATGAACTTTACAATTACTACAAATTGAGATAAAGGCTCAGACATGGAGTTCTTTCCATCAAGCCTTATGTAAAGATTATCCCTGTCAAATCCATAATAGACTCTTTCTATGAGGGTCTCTGTCTTGTGCATACTGCCACCTGAACGGGATACATCTAATGAGGCAGCGTGGAGCCATTCAAAATAACTGCTTACATACCCATCAAGCCTCGGTGTTATAAATCCCCTTATTGCTACAGAGGGTTCCACAGCCCTCTCTTCCCTCAGGATAGGAATCAGGAGACTCGAAGGAGGCTCTTTACCTATCAATCGATAAACTCCGATAAGATTTGCCCTGAAGAGTTCATCAAATTCCTCCTGGGTTTCTGAGACATGCTCATCACCATACCACCAGTTCCAGTCACTCCCCTCTGCTATGTAAATAAGTTTCCAGTGAGATGTGGTATCAGTTCCTGGATTTTCTCTCTCAAATCTTACAAGCTCGTCCCTTGCCTCTTTGAGATGCTCCCAGGCAAGGTTATCCTCTTCATGACCAATCCATACATTGAAATTGGCATTTACCCATGAGCCAGGAACTATTTTGTTTAATCTCTGACCTTTCCATGTATCTCCAAATCTATCCAGATATTCTGAAATTGTTATGGTCTCTATCCATTCCTCAGAGGAAATTCTACTGTAAAGGGCATTAAGAAAATCCCTTCCATCATTGGGATAATACTCCCAGGCATTCTCTCCATCCATTATGATAGAAACAAGATAGGGCCTCCCATCCAGTCTCCTGTGAATCCATCTGAGCTGTGATATCAAATCCTCTACTGCCTCTTCTGCTCTCCATCCTGAATAGACAAAACCTATAAGGTCAGAAAGCCTACGGTCTCTGAAAATAAGACTCATTTCTTCAAAATAATAAGGCCTGTAAAGAAGGGATGGCTCCTTAAGGCCTCCTGCTTGATCCCTCAATACAACTCCGATAGACCTTCCAAGAACCTCCTCATCAGAGGCGCACCACTTTATTCCAAGTCTGGTAAGTATCCTTATAACCTCTTCACTTATAGAACCTTCAGAAGGCCAAAGGCCTGAAGGTCTTTTGCCGAAAATCGACTCGAAGTACTCAAGGGCCATCCGCACCTGTGCCTCCACATCTTCTGGAGCAGAAAACCTTCTTGAAGGAAGTTTAATCCCTGGTGAACTGACAATGGCAGAGTTAGTATCGTAAAGAAGTGGAAGGATTGGATGATAAAAGGGGCTCACAGAAAGTTCTATCTGGCCCCTTTCATAGACCTCTTTATACTTTGGTATTATGGCTCGCAATATCTCAAATTGTTTTTTTATGACATAATGCTTTTCTTCCTCTGTAAAGTTTGAGCCCTTTTTGATAAGCTCTTTTAATCCTCTATCACTTTCTCTAAAAAAGGGATCTATCCAGACGAGATTAAAGAGGGTCTGGAGGTCCCTTATATCCTGATCGGAGAAATACCTCACTGTCCTTGAAAGGCCCTCTTTATTGACAGAGTATCCCCTCTTCTGGAGTAGTTCATTGTATCTCGGAAAGGGTTTAATCATGGTATGCCAGTTGGCGAGAAAGAAGTTTTCAAGTATAAAGACCAATTCTCCATGGGAAAGTTCGGAGGGGTCTTTGAGGGTTACATTAAGAAATTCATCCCTTGCATTGTTTTCTACATAATCTATGAGCTGTTCAAGGAGTGAGGGGACAAGATTAAAGTTCTGTTTAATTTTTGGGTATTCGTCCAGAATTGTGACCATGTCAAGATAGTCCTTCGTACCGTGAAGCCTGACCCATGGAAGAATATAGGTTCCCTTAAAGGGGTCTTTGTAATAGGGTTGGTGCATGTGCCAGAGAAAGGAGAGGTAAAGGTTATCGTTCATATTCAAAGATATACTCATCAGGTCCTGCAAGACCAAAATCCTCTCTGGCCTGTTTTTCTATATAAAAAGGATCGCTTTTAAGGGCCTCTATCTGGGTCTTTAATCTCTTATTCTCATCCAATAATGTAACAATCTCCTTTTCAAGCCTTTCCTTTTTATCTTTCAATTCTATATATCTGAAAAGGCCATTATCACCTATAAGATTAACAAAAATATAAAGCAGAGCTATTATAAAGACAGTGTAAAATACAAGCCTTCTCCTCTTCCGCTCAGAGATTATCTGCCTCTGAAGAAGGCCTTCTTCCATCTTACCTCTTCACACCTTCACCAATATTATAAAATGCATCCATGGCAGGATAATTTGCTGATTCTCCAAGTTCATCCTCTATCTTCAGGAGTCTGTTATATTTTGCTATCCTCTCACCTCTGGAGAGAGAGCCCGTCTTGATAAAACCTGTGTTGCAGGCAACTGAAAGGTCTGCTATGGTTGTATCATCTGTCTCTCCAGACCTGTGGGATACAACAGCAGTATATCCAGCCTTCTTCGTAATCTCTATTGCATCAAGTGTCTCTGTAACTGTACCTATCTGGTTAAGCTTTATAAGAACAGAGTTTGCTATGCCGAGCCTTATACCCTTTGAGATCAAAGAAGGATTTGTTACGAATATATCATCTGCAACGAGCTGAATCTTTCTGCCAAGTCTCTTTGTGAGAATCTCCCAGCCCGACCAGTCAAGCTCGGAAAGGCCATCCTCAATAGAGATAATGGGAAACTTATCTATAAGGGTCTCATAAAAACCTATAAGTTCTTCAGAAGATATGGTCTTTCCTTCAAATCTGTAAAGTCCCTTTTCATAAAGCTCTGAGGCAGCCACATCAAGGGCTATATAAAGCTCCTCACCTGGTTTGTAGCCAGCCTCCTCTATTGCCTTCATTATCAATGAAATTGCCTCTGTGTTGTTCTTAAGGTTTGGTGCAAATCCACCTTCATCCCCTACTGCTGTAGAAAGGCCTTCCTTCTTTAATATCTTTTTAAGACTCTGGAATACCTCAGAACCAGCCCTCAGGGCCTCCCTGAAGCTATCAAACCTTACAGGGACTATCATGAACTCCTGAATGTCAAGATTATTATCAGCATGGACACCACCATTAATTATGTTCATCATTGGAAGAGGAAGGGTTCTTGCATTTACTCCACCAATGTATCTATAAAGGGGAAGACCTGTCTCTATGGCCGAAGCCCTTGCAACAGCTATGGAAACACCAAGTATAGCATTTGCACCAAGCCTTGCCTTGTTTGGTGTGCCATCTATCTCTATAAGTAATCTATCTATATCGGATTGAGCAGATGATTCAAAACCTCTAAGTCTTGGAGCTATCTCTTCCATCACATTACGCACTGCATTAAGTACACCCTTTCCGTGATATCTCTTACCACCATCCCTTAATTCAAGGGCCTCATTCTGACCCGTAGAGGCACCTGATGGTACCTTCGCAATACCCAAAGCACCGCTTTCAAGGAGCACCTCAACCTCAATAGTGGGGTTTCCCCTGGAATCGAGTATCTCTCTCGCAAAGATATCCACAATCTCACTCATAAGTCCTCCTTCTTCTGATTTCTGCGTCTCTAATCTTTTTTCAATTATACCATAATGAACAATCAGTATCACGAATCCTGTTCGCTGATTACTCTTTATAGAAAATTCTGCATTATAGCCTTTACCCTTCCTTCATCGAGGTTCTCTCCGATGAGTTCTTCTCGCTGAGATATCTGTCTTAGTATTGTCTCAAGAAATATCTTAAAATGAGTCAATCTATCAAAAAATTTAATATAACTGGATGGAGGACCTTTCTGAATGCCATCAAGATATTTAAGTATCTCTTCTATAAAATTAGAAAACTCCTCATAATCATCATATCTGAGGAGTCTGTAGGTGAAGCTCTGGAAATAGTGAATATAATTCTTCAGCGCCTCAAAAGTCTTCTGTTTGCGATCATTATCTTCAAGAACAAGAGAAACAATGCCATGCAGAACAGCTATATCCTCCCTCAACTTTGAGGAAATCTGTTTTTTCGTAACAAAGGCGGGGAATATCTCTTCGCCTTTTATATCAGGATTAAAAATCTGGACAATCTGTATTATACTCTGTTCAATAAAATTCTTGATTATCCCTGTGCTATTTTCCAGTCTTCCCCTTTGTCTCTTCAGGCCTGTCCTCTTTGTGATATCCCTTAGTTCCTGAAGGTAGACCCGTTTTATTTCCATAGAAATCTGGTATGAAAGACCTCGTAGCGTATTACTTACATCTTCTCTAACTGCCTCTATCTCTGATGCACTTGTATCAATAAGTCTTCTTAAGACTTCAAGTTCATTCCTCATTAAGAATAGCACAGCAATACTTCTGTTAATTATGGCCTGTTCAGATGAATCTGTTATTACATATCTCAACATCCTGAGGAGTCTGAAAAGACCAACAAGGCAAAGAGATATGTATTTTTTAATAGTTTTATTCTCAATACCCTTAACTACAATAGCAATCTTTGAATTATCTATCCTGTCATCCCTTATGTTTAAGGGCTTGCTGAAGGGATTAAAGAATCTATTCTCCCTGATCTCCCTTGAGATTATGTCACCTATGTTTTTATAGCTCATATACGGGACGCTCTGGGCCCTTAATAGGTCAAAAATGATGGTCTTTATATTCACGAAGGCATCATAGAGTAAAAGGAGTCCCTTCTCTGGTGAATCCTGTGTATAAAGTTCCTCTCTCAGGTTATCCCTCTGAGGACTGCTCATAAACCTCTGTTCAGCATATTTTCTAAACCAGTATGAATTCTTTTCACTCTCGGGAAGGAGATATTCTATTATATTTACAATCCTCAGTATTACATCCTTTACAACGAGCAATTCATCATAAAAATTTCTATTTGGATAATCCTGATCAGTAATTGAAAGGTTTTCTGTAATGAAAAGACGCTCTAATGCCTTTAAAAGTGTGGAGAGCTCAGAAAGAATATCCTTTCTTTCTTCCTTAATAAGTTCAAACCATCCCGTCTGCACTTCACCTGTTATCCTTTATACTGCCTTATGAATTGCCATGTGATGGACATCCTCTGCAGCCTCCATCAAACCCTCCGAAAGGGTTGGGTGGGCATGGATCATCTCGGCCATCTCCTTAACCTTAAGGCCAGATTTTATTCCAAGTGCTGCCTCATGGATTATATCAGAGGCATGTGCACCGATTATGTGGACCCCCAGAATCTTGTCCGTCTTTGCATCTGCAACAATCTTAAAAAGACCTGTA
>DAISHO010000122.1:0-6118 GCA_036822495.1 Thermodesulfovibrionales bacterium | reverse complement strand
CATATTCAGGCATATCTATCTCAATAGTATCTTCTGAATTATCAGGCATAAATATTACGAAAAGGGATGACCCCTTAGGATAGATTGCAGATATTGAGCCAGAGAGGAGATTATCACCTTTTTTAGGCAGGTCCGGTCTAAGGATTATCACATCCTCTGGTCTTATGCCAAAGGTGACTTTATCCCCTATATTGTATTTGTAAGGAGTTGCCTTCAGAGGTAATGTAATTTTTCCCCTGAGATCCTCTGAATATAAGAGATAGTTTTTTTCATCTATAGCCACAACACATCCCGAAAATATATTCTTAATGCCAAAGTATCTTGCAACCTCCATATCAGAAGGACATCGGTAAACTATATCCCTTTTGTCTGTCTGATGAATCCTTCCATCGATCATGACACTTACATAGTCAGCAAGAAAAAAGGTCTCCTCTATGTCATGGCTAACCATCAATACAGTGAATCCGTGTTCCTTCTGGAGTTTTTTCAGGAGAAACCAGAGGTCTCTCTTCATCCCCTCGTGGAGGGATGAGAAGGGTTCATCAAGCAGGAGATACTTACAACCCGAGGCCAATGCGCGGGCAAGGGCTATTCGCTGTTTTTCCCCACCGCTTAAGTTTCTAACATCCTTTTTAAGAAGATGGGTGATGCCGAGGGATTCAGCCAGTCTTGATGCCAATTTATAGAGTTCCGACCTATTATGGATACTACCATTCCTTATCCCATAGGTGATGTTTCCCTCCACAGAAAGATGAGGGAAAAGGGCAAGGTCCTGAGGAACATAAGAGAATCCTCTTTTGTGAGGAGGAAAGGTCGTGAGATTCTTTCCATCAACCCTGATCTCTCCTCTTTGCACCTCTCTCAAGCCAAGAATAGCCTCAAGGAGGGTTGTCTTTCCGCAACCAGTAGGTCCGATCACCACATGGCAAGTGCCAAACTGGACTGTGAGAGATATATCCCTCAGAGAAAAACCCTTTGTCTGGACTGTCAATCCCTTTATCTCTATCATAGGCTATACCTTTTTGTTAAGAGTCTTACACCATAAAGCACTGCAAGCCCTATAGTGACAAGAAGCAATATGAGGACAACAGTGCCTTCTATATCAGCAGTTGCAAGCCTCATAAAAATGGCAATAGGCAATGTCTCAGTCTTCAATGCCATTGAGCCTGCGATGGTAATCGTTGCTCCAAACTCTCCCAGTGCCTTTGCCCATGTGAGTACAGCTGAAGCGATGATTCCCTTTTTTGAAAGAGGCAAGGTTATGGTCAAAAAGGCCTTAAGAGGTGAGGCCCCAAGGGAACGTGCTACATCTTCATATCTGTGGGGTATCTCATCCATTGCAGCCTTTACCAATCTCGTAGCAATTCCCAGGGTAGTAACGAACTGGGCGAGTATTATCCCATAAAAGGTAAATACAAACTGTGCTAAGTGGTCTTGGATCCAGACACCTAAGGGATTGTTGAAAAAGATTAAAAGCATGGCACCCAGGGCAGCAGGCGATACAATCATGGGAAGCTCCATTATAGCATCTATGATATGTCTGCCTTTAAAATCGAATCTCGAAAGGGCATAGGCAGAAGGCACGGCTAAAACAAGAGACAAAAGGGTTGCAATAGTTGCAGCCATTAGGCTTATCTTCATAGAAAAGAGAGTTCTATCTGAAAAAATGGTCTCTACAAAAAGAGATCCTTTATAGAAATAAAACAGTGACAGTATTAACCCAATATAAAGGGAAAATATAGAGAAGGCAAAAAATATTGAGAGTCTTTTAAAACTCACTTCTTAATCCACTCCTCAGGCACAACATATTCACCGCCAACAGGCTTTTTCTCTCCTATCCAGGCAAAGGCCTCATCAGGTGCCATAAAATAATTGTATTTCCTGTATATGGCCTTTCCTTCTTCAGAGAGTAAAAAGTCTATAAACTTCTGGGCAAGCTCCCTGTTTTTGGTGAACTTACAAATGGCAATAGGAATATATCCTATACGGATTATCTCTGATTTTTTAAGGGGTATCGTCTCTATCCTTTCGGGGTCCCAATGCTCAAAGACCCTCCAGCCTATAACTGCATCCGCAGCCTTTAAGGATATGGCAGTGGCAGTCTTTTCGCAGCTTTCTGTGTAGTTTATCAGGTTCTTTCTGAATTGAGCCTTTCCCTCAGGCGTAAAGTTCTTTTCTATTATCTCCACTGCATAGGCTCCGACACAGACACCTTCAGGGTTTGCTATAGCAACCTTAAGACCTGGCCTTGTGAGGTCCTTCAGGGATTTTATGTTCTTAGGATTTCCCTTCTGCACATTTATAGCGGGCACAAGATAGACGACATACCTTTCCGTCTCTGGAAACACCACCCCCTTCTTTTTGGCAAGCTCCATGTAATCGGATGAGCCCGGGAAATAGATATCCCCCTTTTTACTAAGTAGCATCTGGGAAAGGACATACCCAGAACCACCAAAGACTAAATCAACCTTCACACCCGTCTTTTTCTCAAAGACCTTTGCAACCTCCTCCGTCGGAGGCTTGCTTGCAGCCCCTGCAAAGACCATAAGGCTTTGTTCTGCTGAGGATACACCTGAAGTCATAATGACAACTCCAAAAAACATACATGCAATTAAACTTAAAATCAACTTGCTCATGATTGAACCTCCTTTGATTTCGTTATGTTTAATTATCTATAACGCTAAACAAAAAATTTAAATCTTAAATCTTTTCACCTCTCCCTTCAGAAATTCTTTGAACCTCTCATAGAGCCCCCAAAATTCGCTGATCGCCCTTTCTCCTGTCTCTGTGAGCCTTGCACCGCCACCACCCTTGCCTCCTGTCGCAGTCTCGACCAGCGGCGCTTTAGATTGCCTATTCATGGACTCCACAAGCTCCCAGGCATGACGATATGACATATTCATGGATTTTGCTGCCTCTGTGATAGAGCCGTATTGTCTAATCCTCTCAAGGAGCACAACCCTGCCATATCCAAGAAATGTCCCATCTTTTCCTTCAATCCAGATACGGCCCCTTAATTCGTAACCTTTCTGTTTAATGTTTGTTGCTTCATACAGACGATGAGTATTTTTGGATTTGTGCTTGGTGGAAATAAATTTTTTTGTCATATCGTAGTATATTACAGGGAATAACGATTGTCAAGTATATAATGAAACTAAGATTTTTAAAGAAAATCTTCTTCGATTATCGAAGGTGGCCTTTCCATCTCCTCAGACCCTCAAGGTCGTCTACATCATACCACACAGGAAGGAGGCTGTATTCAATACCCTTTCTTATTGCCAGGTCTAATGTCTTCTTTAACACAGAACTTGTACTCCATGGGATATCCTTAAACAGGAATTTTAGAGGCTCTGTCATGCCAATAAGATAATAGCCACCATCTTCAGAAGGTCCTATGACGAGCCTGAAGATATTTAGCCTTTCAAAGGCCTCTTTTATATAGACAGTTGGCAAGTCAGGGGAGTCCGAACCAATCAGGATAACACTTTTGTATCCTTTTTTAAAAAGAAAGTTTAAGGCGTTAAATATCCTTTCTCCAAGGTCCTTTCCATACTGTGGCAGGAGTTTAATCTCTCTTCCATTTATATGATCTGCTGGTTCTGGTCCATCATAAAATCCATAGAGGTCAGCTATGCTGGAAAGCCTCAGGGCTTTTTTGAAGGTGGCCTTTAGCATTTCCTTATAGATTGCAAGGGTCTTTTCATGACCAATCCATGAGGCAAGTCTTGTCTTTACTTTACTATATTCTGGGGTCCTGAAGAAGACTCCAAGGCTTGAATCACTCTTTTTCTCCATAAATCCTTCTCATGATAGGTTTAAATATAAATGGAAGAAGCATCAAGAGGGATACTAACAGAATGGCTACTACCAATGCCTTTATATTACCCTTGATTATTAATTCACTCATGGAGCTACCAAACACTACATAGGCGATGCATGCTGGAAGCATGAATACAAAGGTGCTCCATATGTAATGCTTAAGAGGTACTGGAGTTATACCAAAAAGATAATTCAAAACAGGGAAGGGCAGGACTGGAAGAAGCCTTGCAAAGGCTATGGCCTTCCAGCCATGTTTCTCAACCTTCTCTTTTAGCCACTGCCATCTTGTATAACCGAACCTGGCCCTTATAATATCACCAATGATATATCTGCTTAATAAGAAGGGGACAGTTGCTCCAATAGTTGCACCTGTTATGGAAAAGACTACTCCCCATAAAGGACCCCAGAGGAATCCGGCACCGATGGTTAATGGAAGGCTCGGTAGAAAGATGCTCGGTCCTATAGAGTATATAATAATAAAGAGCAAGGGGGCTAATATAATGTGACTTTTTATAAATTTTATTATTTCTTCAGGCGACAGGACTCCTTTCTGTCTCATGTAGGTTACAGCAATTATCAATAACATAAGTACAATACCTGTTAAAAGTCTTTTATTTTTCAGTCTTTCACCAGTTGCGAGGAAGAATCTGTTTAACCATTTTCTTTGGGCCGACATAGGCCTCTTTATTGGCTTATAGTCCGTGAGGAATTCAAGGATATGGTAAGCCTCTTTACCATTTTTAAGATATCTATTTTTACATCCCATACAGTATGTAAGGATAACCCGATCTCCTGATGCCTTTAAGACCCTCTCGGTGAAATCCTTTGAAACTTCTTCAGAAAGGCTATGACTCAAACCACCGAGACCACAGCACATGGGTATCCCTATCTGACCTGAAACAGGAAAGAGGTTCGAACTTCTTCTGTATGCCTCTTTCTGTGTCTCTTCAAACCTGAAGGAAGGGCATGGATGATGAAGATATACCTCTTTTTGATTTCTATCCAGAGGCCTTTCTAAATCAGGAATTGCCTCAAGGATATGCTCTATCTCCACATCAAGTATGAAAAGAGTAAATATCTTTTTACAGTTTGTGCAGCCAAGTATAAGCTTTTTGATTCCTTTGCTTTTTAGTCTTTCCCTTATTCTCTCCGCGGCAGCTTTTACACTCTCAAGGTCTCCACTCTGAAAAGAAGGGTCAAAGCAGCAATCAAGAACAAGGCCTACCTTGCCATATTTTTTATTAAGTACTTTAAGAGTCTTTCTAACAAGGCCAGGGCTTGTTCCCTGAAGGGAGCAGCCAGGCCAGAAGGCTATCTCTCTTTCTGGATAATAAACAAAGGGGAACCTATGACCCCGCATGGCAAATCTCCTTGATGACTCAATAGCCTTTTCTGTCTTTTCAGAGAGCCTTCCTTTTTTAAGGAGTTCATATTTTAGGGCGAATAATGCCTCAGAGGGTTTCAGCCCTTGAGGGCAGAGCCTGTTACAGGCACCGCAGTTTGTGCAGAGGAATACTGATTCAGACTCATTCTGGACTATCTCTGATGGTAGGCCATACCTTTCGAGGAATGGGCATGCTGACTGGCAATTCCCGCAGAGGGTGCATTCAGAAATAAAGTTTTCAATTCTATCCTTTAAGGCTTCCATAGCATCCCGAGCCCATGAGGGCAGTGCAGCCATAGCAGTGGTCAGAGGTAACAATAGCCTTTCCCAGAAGGTCTTTAACTACAAGAGCCTCAAGCCTCTCAGGCCTTTCAAGGCCGAGGGCATTGTTGAAATCACAGTCAAAGATCCTTCCATCATGCCCGATATTTATCAATCTTCTACACATGAGGTTATCAATTGTAGAGGGGTTAAAGTTTGAGCAGAGCATGGCCATATAAGAATCATATCTGTCTTCTTTCTCCAGGAGTTTTTTAAATCTCCCTAAGGGCATATTATTGAGCACAAAGAGCCTGTTAAAGATTATATGGTGCTCCTCGAGTAGATACTGCCTGTATCTTTCTTCAATCTGGCTCTGGAGTTCCGGAAGGACAAAGCCTATTGGGTTGTGGACCAGATGGAATGGAAGCTCTGTGCCATAGCCTCTTTCATTTAATAACCTTAACGTATAGAGAGACTTTTCAAAGACACCTTTACCCCTTACATAGTCTGTCTTGTGAGAAGAAATATCAGGAAGGGATGCAATCAATTCAATCCTGAGGTTTTTAAATAAGTCTATTAGATACCTTTTTTCAAGGAGTGCTGTAAGATTTGTCCTCAGGATAAGCCTCTCTGCAGAATCTGACAATTTATTAA
>DAISHO010000121.1:0-6130 GCA_036822495.1 Thermodesulfovibrionales bacterium | reverse complement strand
GCATGTGTTAGGCACGCCGCCAGCGTTCGCTCTGAGCCAGGATCAAACTCTCAATTAAACTTTTAAACTTTAGGGCTCACTACGCATGTTTTAGGCTTGTCAAAGAACAACTTCCAGATAAATAAATTAACCTATTCACCCTGACTTTGTCAACCCAGAATCTTTTGAATTACTCCTCCACCTATAACACATTCGCTATCATAAAACACTGCTGATTGGCCCGGTGCTGGTGCCCATTGAGGTGAATCAAAAATAATCCTTGCTCTATCTTTATCAGGATATATTGTTGCTGGTTCATCCATCATGGTAGAACGAATCTTTACAGTAGCCCTTAAGGAAGGACCTGCAAATGCTGATGGTTCGAGGATATTTAAATCATTCACAATTATCTCTTTTTTATAAACTTCATCTTTAGTGCCAATATAAACAGCATTTTCTTGAGGATCTACCCTTACCACATAAAAGGGCTCTCTTGAAGAAATACCAAGACCCTTCCTCTGCCCTATTGTGTAATAAATGATACCCCTGTGTTTTTTTAAAACCTTCCCTGTCTTCATCTCGATGATAGGACCTTCAACAGGGTTAATAAGATTTTTAATGAAATCTCCATATCTCCTTTCTTCAATAAAGCATATCTCCTGACTCTCAGGTCTCTTTGCTGAATATAGATTTAATGAACTGGCAATCTTTCGCACCTCCGCCTTGGTCATGTCACCCATAGGTAAAATCAATCTTTGAAGGTGCTCCTTTTTAAGTACATAAAGCACATAGGACTGGTCCTTCTTTCTGTCTATCCCTTTCAGAAGAGAGCCTTCCTGAACCCTTGCATAATGACCAGTGGATATAAAGAAAGCCCCTTTCTCATCAGCTATCCTTAAGAGATGGGGGAATTTTATGTATCTATTACATAGGATGCACGGATTTGGTGTCAACCCCCTGGTGTAGGCTTCTATAAATGGATTTATGACTTTATCAATAAATTCTTCTCTAAGGTCAACAATTGTATGTGGAATGTCAAGCTGAGATGCCACGAGGGCAGCCTCTTTTATTGCCTGAATGCTACAGCAAGCAACATGCCTGTAAGAGGGTTCTCTCCGAAGTCTTGCCTCATAAAGGATAAAACTAATACCTTCAACATGAAATCCCTTTTCTTTCAAAATCAAGGCAGCAACGGAGGAGTCAACTCCACCACTCATACCAACTATTACACTTGGGGAGGACATAAAAATTTCGAAAGTCAGTCCTGTTTAAACCTTATGTATTTATCCCAGCAATCAAATAACTGCTTTGTGGCGATGAGGTCTCTTGCACAGTACCTGGCTATCTCAAGGTATTGACCTTGCTGAAATAGGTCTTTTACATCAAGGCCTGTGATGCCTTCCTCCTTTGGACTTCTTATGCCAAAAAATCTGCACCATATATCAAGCCTGTATTTTCTTGTGGCACCGAAAAAAGTGAGTTGGTCAAGGAGGTCTGTATGGCTGTTATTATATCTATTTGGCATGAGGTCTCTTGATGGTTTTATCTTATACAGGGCTGACCTTATGAGGATAAAGGGACAGTCAAAACTCCTACCATTAAAGGTTATAATCTGGTCACAATCCTTTACATCATTCCAGAACTTAATCAATATCTCCTCTTCTGTACCTGTCTCATACCATATGCCATCTTCTTCAAAGGGAAGCAAAGGCGAATCTTCAGGCGCCTGAAAATATACCTTACCTTTCATTGTATCGGGGTCAAGAAGACCTATAGCAACGATCTCACCCGTAACTGGTGAAAGGCCAAGTCTTTCCTTAATCTCTTCTTCCTTTTCTTCTGTATCTGCCCATTGAAGCAGATAGTCCTGAATATTTTCGTCAAGGGTATCAAAATCCTTTCCAATAGTCTCTATGTCAAAGATAATCCTTTTCATTAATTAATTCACTCATACAGGCCATTAGCCAGCCTGTGGAAGCCTTTTGAATATCTCCCAGGTTTTAAGAAGTTCAATAGCCCTCTGAAGTTGAAGGTCATCCTTTTCCTCAACTTCTATGGGTGCTGTTTCAAGCGGAACCTCATCACTCTTATCCTGAAGGTGTCTCTGTATATCTTTTTCTCTGAGAACAGGTCTTTCTTTATCAGGGGTCTTCGCCTCAAGTTTTACTATAATGTCTGGTGTTATGCCTTCGCCATGGATGGATATCCCAGCAGGGGTGTAGTATTTTGCAGTTGTGAGCCTGAGCCCAGAGCCATCACTGAGGGGAATAATATTCTGCACAGAGCCTTTGCCGAATGAAGTTGTGCCAAGTATTATAGCCCTTCTGTGGTCTTTAAGGGCGCCTGCAACTATTTCTGAGGCACTCGCACTGCCATGATTTACAAGCACAACAAGGGGTAATTTATAATTTGGTCTTATACCTTCTGTAAAATATTCTACCTTTTCACCAGTCCTTCCCTTTATAAAAACAACAAGTTTGCCAGGTTCAAGGAATTGATCAGCTACCTCTACAGCGCTCTGGAGAAGTCCACCAGGGTTGTTTCTCAGATCGAGGATAAGGGAAGTTATCTTTTCTTTTTCTACAAGGTCTCTCAGAGCAATACTGAGGTCATTTGCGGTCTGCTCCTGAAACTGTGAAATCTTTATATAGCCTACGCCCCTTTCTATCACCTTTGATTTGACACTCTTGATATGGATTATATCCCTAACAATGGTAAATTCCCTGGGAGATTCCCAACCCTCCCTCATAATGGTTATAACTACCTTCGTCCCTTTAGGACCTCTCATCTTGTTTACAGCATCCATAAGATTCATATCCCTTGTGGATTCGCCGTTGATCTTGATTATCTTGTCTCCTGCCTTTATCCCAGCCTTAAAGGCAGGTGTATCCTCAATAGGTGCGATAACTGTAAGGGCATTATCCTTAATGCCTATCTGTATGCCAATACCGCCAAACTCTCCTTTTGTTTCAACCTGCATCTCTTTATAAGCCTCTGGTGTCATAAAACCAGAATGGGGATCAAGACTACCCATCATCCCTTTTATAGCAGAATAGATCAAGTCCTTTGTCTTTACTTCATCAACATAGTTTCTTTTTATTACGGAAAAGGCCTCTGTAAAGATCTTTAATTCCTCGTAACCCTGAGCCTCGCTGCTCGGCGTGGACATAGTAATCCTGCCTATAAAGATGCCTGCAAATATAAGCACCAGTAAGGTTCCTATACTAAATATCCTTTTTTTCATTCTCTTTCTACCTTCTCTCTCCATCTTTCCTCCTATTTTTTGCTTAACCACTGTAGCGGGTCAAGGGGTTTGCCTTTATAGCGTATCTCAAAATATAAACCTGTTCCCTCAACTATAGAGGACTCCCCTGTCCTGCCAATGGCCTGCTTTTCTACTATTATATCTCCTGGTTTTAAAAAAATCTCGGCAAGGTTAGCGTAGACTGTATGATAATCACCTCCGTGGGTTATTATTATAACCTTTCCGTAACCTTTTAACTCACCTGTATAAGCCACCCTTCCACTGGAGACAGCCGACACGGTTGCATTTTCTTCAGTAAGGATATAGATACCACTTCTGAAAACAGGTACACCAGTTAAAGGGTCTTTGTGGTATCCAAAAGGAATCTTCACCCTTCCATTGACAGGCCATATAAGCTTACCCCTTCTTGAGAGGAATCGCCTATCCTCTGATGAAGCACCCTTGATCCTGGACTCCTCTATAATTTTAGCAAGTCTCCTTGCTGATTCATTTAATTCGTTGAGCATCCTCTTATATTGTTCCTTATTCTGCCTAACAGTAGCAAGCAAGATGGATTTTTCCTTCTGTATCTTCAAGAGCTCCATTTCATCTGTTTCCATTAATGAAAGGGCCTTCTTGACCTCTTTTCTAAGAAGAGCAAGCTCTACTTCCTTTTTCCTCAGCTCCTCAATATCTGACCTGAGCTTATCAATAACACCCTTTTCATATCTACTGAGAAGGGTAAGGTATCTCCAGTTCCTGAAAAATTCTCCTCCATCCCTTGAGGAAAGCAAAAATTCCATCTCCCGGACATAACCGAATGTCCACAGGGCCCTCATTTTTTTCTTCAGCCATTCCTTCCTCTTCCTGAGCCCTTGCTCAAGCCCTTTTATATCATTCTGGGTATTGAACAACTTCTGTTCTATTATCTTGAGCTGTGATCTCTGTTTACGAATCTTCTTCTTAACCTCATCTATTTGTGAATTGACCTTCTCAAGTTCATTAAGGATAGAAAACTCCTTTGTCTGTTCCCTTTTAATCCTCTCTTCATACCTCTTTATGTCTTCCTCTATCGACTCAAGCTTTTGCTGAAGATCTTGAGCATAAGAAGAAAAAGAAGATATTAACAGGAGGCTGATAGCGCAAGTAATAATTAGGGCTGTAACAAGCAATGCTCTATATGATCTCACATCTTACCCCTTCATCAATGGATAGCAAGGGTATTCCCCTTAGTATTTTGGTGAATGGTGAATGGGTTCTTTCCTTTTCACCTATAAACCTATTCACCTCTTTCTGATATCTGATTTCTGATGTCTGACCTCTGTTCCGCCACCAAAGGGTCAAGCGAACAAATATGATTAAAAAATATTTCCTTGCATTAAATTATTCAATACCTGATTTTACCAAGCCCTAAAAATGCTCCGATAATGCCAAGAGAAATACCCACCCATGGTAAAAATATAAATAATGAAAGAATCTGACTGAAGATGTTTAATGAGCTTATAAAGGGAAGTTTTGAAGAAAGAAAAAGTAATGCCTGATATAAAACCAACAGTAGCCCTGAGGCAATTAATGCCCCTGCTATGCCAATTATGGCTCCCTCTATAAGAAAGGGAATCCGTATAAAACCCTTTGATGCACCAAGTAGCTTGAAGGTCTCTACCTCTTCTTTTCTTCTATAAAAGAGAATCTTTATTGTTGTATAAAAGTTAAAGACTACACCAATCATAACAAGAGCTATAAAGGCTATTCCATAAGTCTCAACAGTCTTTTTAATCAGTACAATTGATGCGACTATGTCCTCACCATAATCTATATCATCAATACCAGGCATTGACCTCAGTGCAGAAATAAAGTTTTTTATCTCTTCTGTCTTCATATATTCTGGTTTAAGCCTTATCTCTACAGAGTCAGGCAGGGGATTCCCCTCAAGACCTTCTACCAGTATGCTTGAGTCCTTTAATCTTTTCTTGAGTTCATTGAGGGCTGTATCCTTTGGAATAAACCTTACAGATTTCACCATCCGATTATTTTTTAAATCTGTAATGGCTCTATCTATCTCTTCTTTCGATAAATCCTTTAGATAAAGGACAACAGTAAATTTTTCAGGCAGTCTTTTTGTAAGAAGATTTATATTATAAAAACCCAGAGCCATAATAGCTAAAATAAAAAGACCAATCCCAGCTGAAAGGCTTGCAATAAGGTTTATCCAAAATTCCTTCCTCAGACTTTCGAAGGCAAATCTAAAGGAATATCCCGTAATCATAGAATCTCAACCCCTGTTAAATGACCATCATGCAACTTGAAGACCCTTCTACCGCTGTGGGTATAAAGTTCAGGATTATGGGTAGCAATTACTACAGTGGTACCCCTTACATTAATCTCCTTAAATATCTCCATTATAGCCCTTGTATTTTCTGGATCAAGATTGCCTGTTGGTTCATCAGCAAGAAGTATCTGAGGTTCTGCCACTATGGCCCTCGCAATAGCCACCCTCTGTTGCTCACCACCAGAAAGGGTAGGGGGGTAGGCATCTAACTTATGTCTAAGATTCACAAGCCTCAGGCTCTCATGGACAAAATCCCTCAGTTCCCTGTCACTCAATCCCCTGATTCTTAAAGGCATCGCCACATTCTCAAATACTGTCTTTGTATCTATGAGTCTGAAATCCTGAAATACGATCCCAATCTGTCTTCTTAAATGGGGGATATCCTTCTGACTGATTATCGATAGATCGTGATTACCTACAATGAGTCTTCCTTTATCCGGCCTCTCATGACCATAGATCAGTTTGAGAAGTGTTGTCTTACCCGCACCTGATGGGCCTGTAACAAAGGCGAGCTCTCCCCTCTCAATAGAAAGGGTTATTTCTTTAAGGGCTAATTGGGTTTCATATATCTTTGAAAC
>DAISHO010000120.1:0-6169 GCA_036822495.1 Thermodesulfovibrionales bacterium | reverse complement strand
TCGAGCTTCTGAGAGGTATATTAAGGTCATGACAGGTTATTTAACAAGTTACATTGATGTGTTCTGATTATAGACTTAAGAATGGTTTCTGGAGGTATAATCAAAGGCAAACTTCTTGGAATTTTCCAAAAGGTCTTTAGGGTTCCTTGTTAAAATGGCCCTATGGGTTGTCTTTCTCAAGGAGCAACTAAGTGGAAGAACTTCTAACAGAAGGAATTTCCTATTAAAGATTACAGAGTTTCAATATGACAAAAATTTTTTACATCCTTGAAACTGTTGACAATCCAAAGTTTCCCTATCGTCTTACAATAAGAGATGGAGATAAAATTTTGTTTGCTCTAAGGGTACAGGATAGATGGCCTGGACAAAAAGGCAATATCTTTTGCATTAGAGAAGAAAATAGAGAGTTTGAACCACCTTTAAAGGAGCTTGAGAGGATTCCAGTAATTTCTTTAAAACGTTTTGGGAAAAGACTATCTATTGTTCTTGATAGACCTAAAAACAAAAGGTGCGAATTTTTGTTTCTCACAAAGAAATATAAAACAAAGGAAGGAGAATATGAGCAGATATTCTGGAGGACAGAAAAAGCATTAAGGGAAAGAAGGCCGAAGGTTAAGCTCACAACATATCACAAAGATATCTTAAATGTGATAATTGATAAGAATGAGAAATATCCATGGCGTTTTTCAGAAAGCAACATTGAAAAAGCAAAGTTGCCCGTCGGTGATTATGCCTTAAAAGGTGACGATGGAATCCTTGCTGTAGTAGAGAGAAAGACCTATGACAACCTTCTTGCGGAATTTGGCAGAATGGCTGCTTTTCATCAGCAACTTGCAGAACTATCTGCTTATAAACACTCCGCACTTGTAATTGAAGCAAACTACTCTGACTTTTTAAATCCTGATAAAATTAAATTCTACACACCAGTCTTGGCTGCAAAGGCAATTGCTGAATTGTATGCCCTTCATCCAAAACTGACCATTGTATTTGCTGGTAATCGCAAACTCGCAAATGAATGGGCTTACAGGTTTTTCTGTGCTATAAATGCCCATGAAAGGGATACACCTCATAAGATAATCTCTGAAGTTATTAAAAATTATGGAAGCCCTTCTAATGCAAAGGGTGGCATATATTTTGAGATAAGAAAGAGAATTATAAATGACTTTCCTGCAGAGTTTACAATTTCAATGGTACAAGAAATATTTCCTGACTTGCCTCTAATAACTATTAGAAAAGCGATTAACAACCTAAAGAAAGAAGGTGTTATCACTAAACATAGTGCAGGAAAAAAGATTTATTGGAAAAAAGAATCACAGTTCTCTCCATGAATAAAGATTTCGTTATACTTCTTCCCCTATCCTTATCTCTCCTCTGGTAAACCATACAATTTATAAACCAACTGGTCAATTTCCTTTTCCAAATGGTTTGTGTCTGCCTTTGGGTTTCCTTGTCCACAGAGTGATAGGTTATACAGTGACGAGAATATTTTGAATGAAGTAGTTAAATTATAGTAGGGAGTGGCCTGAGCCACTCCCATCAGTTTACTTCTTTGCTGGTTCTGCTGGCTTTGCAGGTGCTGGAGCTGGTGCTGCCTCAGCCTTCTTTGGTGTGACATTAATCGATGTTGCTACATTCTTGTCCTTCTCCTTTTTGTACTTTGCTACTGCAGCATCTCCAACCTTCACATCAGCAAGGGATTTCTTCTCCTTGCCAATCATAACCTTTGTCTTATCAGTTACTGTGAGCTGAACCTCCTGCTTCTTGCTCTTAATGGTGATGCTATTGGCAGCAGGGTCAACAGCAGTAACCTCACCCTTTACTGAAAGGTACTTTGTTGCAGGAGCCTTCTTCTCAGCAGGTGCAGGAGCCTTCTCAGGTGCTGCTGGCTGCTGGGCCTGCTCTGCAAAGGCAATACCCACAGTAAGGGCAAAGAGTGTTGCTACAATAAGGGCTATGATCCTCTTCACAATAATCACCCCCTTTCTTTTAAGAATTTAATAAATAAAAAGCAATTTCCATGCCAGCATAATATGGCTATAAATAGTGTTTTTAAAGGATTGGAATTCCCATCACAGAAATAAGCTTCCCTTTTAAGGAATAGCCTCAGCTGTAGCCTGATTATGAAAGTCCTTCTCTCTTAAGAAAATCGGGATTCTTTTCAATCTTCATATATCTCTTCAGCCCCTCGATATAAGATTTGAGCAACCTGTCCTTTTCTTCAAAAATCATAGCCTCTCTTAATGCCTTTGCGAGTTCATTATCTCCAGAAATGGTAAGACCCTGGCCTTCAAGCTCAGCAACGCCAACTATGATATTCCTTAGCTTTGCAATCCTGAGGGATCTCCGCAAAGACTGCTCATACATCTCAGGGGTGAGTCTGTTCTGTCTGAGAATTCTTATATACAGGTCTTTATTAAACACGCCATTCTGCATAAAAACAGGATTCGTCACAACAGCATCCTCAACCTCTCTGTCGCTTACCTCTATGCCAAATTCATCAGCCATCTTCCAGAGGATCCTTTCGTCTATCAATGCATTAAGGGCCTCCTCTTTAAGTCTCTTTTCCATTGCCTCATCTATGGTGGTCTTTTCTGAATAGTATCTTCTAAGGTTTTCAAAGGTTCGCCAGTATTCCTCTGCGTATATCTTATCACCGTTCACCTTAACAGCTATCAGGTTCTGAGACTTGTCAATAGGACCTACATAGAAGAAGACAAAGGAGATAATGATAAGGAAGAAAAAGAAATAAAAAAACTTTGCATGTTTTCTCATGAACTTAAGCATATAAACCTCCAACTTTTGTATTAATAACGCCTGGAAAAGTAATCTCTCAGTATCTCTTTATGGTCAAAGACTATGGGCTCAGGAAGATTTGCCTCTGTAAAAACCCCCGCCTCAAGGGCATCATCACCTGGTTTGAGCTCTCCATAACCCTTTGCAATAAATACTGTTGATATAGTATGCCTCCTCGGATCCCTTTTTGGATCAGAATAGGTATGAAACTGCCTTATAAGTTCTACATCAAGGTTTGTCTCTTCCTTCGCCTCTCTCACTGCTGCAGACTCAAGGGTCTCACCATAATCAACAAAACCTCCTGGGATTGCCCACCCAACAGGTTCATTTTTTCTCTTAATTAAGACCACCCCTCCTCTATATTCAATAATGATATCCACAGTAGGAATTGGGTTTCTGTATCTCATCCCTCATCCGATTGAGGTGTTGATGGCATTTCCACTTCCCTGTCAGGGACTATAGTAGAGACAGCATGTTTGTAGACCATCATTGTATTTGTCTCTTTGATTATTATCACAAAGTTATCAAATCCTTTTATTATCCCTTTTAACCTCACCCCATTTGTAAGAAAGACCGTTACAGGAACCTTCTCCTTTCTTAACTGATTCAGATAGGTATCCTGATAGTTCTGTGACTTAGACATATCCCACCTCGCCATGTTAATTTTTCTTATTATATCATACATGCCCCCAATAAATTATTTTAAAAGTCCACTGCAATTGAAGATTCCCTGTGGCAAGCCACACAGAGCTCAGATATCAGAAATCCGACTTCTGTTTTGGTAAACCGCAGGGAATACGCTCGCTATCCATTTATCCAAGATAAATTTTTGAATAGGCATGAGGCCAACTATTACTTACGCCATTAGTAACTATTACTTACGCCATTAGCAAAAGGCATAAAAGGCGATTCTTCCTTATGTCTTTGAAATAGCTCATCGTAAATTATTTTGGCCAGCAGTGAAAGCAATGATAAATTCCATTAATACCTTCTGGCAATTCTCTGCTGCAAGCTTCGTGTTCCATTTTGCCTTATCCCTGTCTCCTGCAAAGTTACTGATTCCTCTTATTTCGATGAACTCAATGCCATAAACAGTTGCCACATGACCTACAGCAGCACCTTCCATGTTCTCACAGATAGCATTATATCTTCTGCCTCTATTTTCAGCCATTTTACAATCTCCTGAAACTTGACATACTGTTACAAAATTTCCAGCCCTTGTATTTATCTGAAACCCTCTTGAAACTGCAATGATGCTATTCACATATCTCTTTGTTACAGGAATCTCATTAAAAAATTCAAGATTATTCTTTTTAAAAAGAGGAAGACCGAGGTATCTCATATCCTGAGGTCCTTCTGAAAGACTCACCCCTGTGTCAGCATATATCTCCTGCTCTGCAATAGCCACATCACCGACCTTTAAACCAGACCAGATATAGGCTCCGCCAATGCCTGCGGAGATTATAAGCTCGGGTGAATATCTCTCGGCAACAATTGTGGTAGCCATAGCTGCATTTACCATGCCAACACCGGAAAGGCATAGTATAATATTGTCCCGACTCACCGGCTCAAGATATTTTAGAGTATTAACGCTAAACTGCCTCGCAATATCGAGAAGCTCAAAATCAACAGCTGCTATTATTGCTATCCTTTTACTCAAGCCAGAGCTGTAATCTTTATTCATACCTGTCCAAAATAAAGGTCAGAAAAACAGAAGTCAGAAATCAGAGGTCGGAAATATCCACTCACCAATTCACCAACTATTTCATTAGAATATTGTCCAGCCCTGAGGAAGAAAGACCCTCTCATAAGTAGAGAGGGCAAATCTATCTGTCATGCCAGCTATAAAGTCACATACTATACTATGTTTGTCTATTCTCTTCTCAGAGGTTAAATTCCTTGAAAGCTCGTCAATATGCTCAAGATAATAAGCGTATAGTTCCTGAATAATCTTCTTCGTCTTTTTAAATTCACTCATAATCACTTCACTTTCATAAACCCTTTCAAATAAAAAATCCCTCAATTTATAAACAGCCTCAGAAACAGTATCGCTCATACTAATATAAGCCAAAGAATTATTTATTGAACTCTTAATTACATCCTTTACAGCTGTATCAATCCTCTTTGAATAGGATTCACCAAGCACCCTGACAACCTGGGAAGGTATGTCAGACCTCTTTATAACACCAGCCCTTAATGCATCATCAAGGTCGTGATTAACATAGGCAATTATATCAGCTATCCTCACTATCTGACCTTCAAGGGTAATAGCCCTATCATTTTGAGATTCAGGAACGATATTGCCCTTCCCCTTTGAATGTTTAACGATCCCATCCCTTACCTCCATAGTGAGATTCAGGCCTTTACCATCTTTTTCGAGGAAGTCTACCACCCTTAGGCTCTGAATATAATGATCGAATCCACCTGGATGGATCTCTCTCAAAGCTGCCTCTCCCGCATGACCAAAGGGTGTATGGCCAAGGTCATGGCCGAGGGCAATTGCCTCTGTAAGGTCTTCATTTAACCTCAGGGCCTTTGCTATTGTCCTTGCTATCTGGGAGACCTCAAGGACATGAGTAAGCCTTGTTCTATAATGGTCACCCTGAGGTGCAAGAAAGACCTGGGTCTTGTGCTTGAGCCGCCTGAAGGCCTTACTGTGGATAATTCGATCCCTGTCGCGCTGGAAACAGGTTCTAACATCATCCTCTGGCTCATGCCTGAGCCTTCCCTTTGATTGAGAGCTAAGACAGGCCTTTGGATGAAGAACCTTCTTTTCAATATCTTCAAGGGTTTTACGTATGGACATTTTTTGATTATACGCCAGCCATCAATACCATGGCAATAAGGGCAAGGGCCATTCCTATTGTTTGCCTCAGAGATATCTCTTCCTTAAGGATAAGATAACTTAAGAGAATAGTAAACAAGGGATAAAGGGCAGTCATTGTAACCACAAGGGATGCCTTGCCCTCTCTGAGGGCATAATAAAAGAATATAACACCTCCACCTCCTGTCAGACCTCCAAGAAGGGCATAAATAACTCCGTCTTGTCGAAACTCGAAGCGGAAACCAAGAAACAAGAGACTTATTAAAGTAACAACAGATGCTCCTACACTTCCCCAGAGATATACTGCTTGAGGACCAATATATTTAGAAGAAAGCTTTGCCAGAAAACCCCAGAGACCCCAAAGGATAAAAGTTATCAATGAGAGATAAAACCAGCTCATGGAAGTTAATACCTTGAAAAGTCCCTTAACCGTTACCGAGCACTCATCAGTCATATCCGCAAGGTCACACCTGTAAAATAAAGTTTTGAATGGGCATACACCTGTCCAAGATAAATCTTAAAAGGGCATGAGGAACTATAGGCTACAGGCTG
>DAISHO010000119.1:0-6222 GCA_036822495.1 Thermodesulfovibrionales bacterium | reverse complement strand
ATCTTCTGTCCCTTAAGGTATCTCTCTGTCTTACCCTTGTACCATTCATAGGTTGGAATAACATTCATCTGCCATACAAAGGTGCCTTTGTGTTTTGCATAGGTCTCTTTTCCGAATTGTTCTTCAGGCTCTATATCCTTTCCTACAGTTGACCAGTCCCATCGCATCTTTGTTGCCTGGCCTCTTGCAAAAAATGGTATATGACATGTCTGGCATGCCACGGTCTTTATATGTCTTGATAAGACCTTTCCAGAAGGAGAATCCTTGTGAGGTTCCCTGTGACAATCCTCACACTGAACCCTTCCATAATTTGTAGCAAGGAATGTGGAGACACCTGATATCTGATGGTTCTTTGTAACATGGCAGGCAGTGCAGTTCATGTCAGCAATGCCACCCATGTGGACATCGTGGTCCCTTGTTGGCTTGCTCAATGTAGAATCAAGGTCTCCATGCTTAACAGCATCACCACCTCCACCATAAAAATGGCAGACACCGCAGTTATCCCTTGTGGGGATACCAACACTCTGGGCAGCCTTTGTTAATGACATGATACCTTTTTCAATAAGGGACCTGTCCGGTTCTCCTGAAAGACCTTTCCTGTAATTTCCTTCTCTTGCATGACATATAAGGCAGTCTATCTTCGTCTTGTCATTGAAATCAAAGGTGTTGTCCTTCCAGCCATATCCCGGGTGGCACTTTGTGCAGAATTCTGAATTTGCACATTTATCACCGCCCTCAATGGAGATACAGAAGTTATTAATCAGGTTGGACTTTCCAAATTCCTCTTTGCTGTTTTCCATTCCCTTGATGGTATTTGGTTTACCCTTCCATCTCCAGTGAGAGGTCTTCATAAAATCCTCAGCCTCTTTCTCATGACACTGAAGACAGGTCTTTGTAACCTCTTCTCCGCTCTTAAAGGGCCCTTTTATCCACTGGGAATGGTCCGTGGAAAGGGCTATCTGGGAGCTAAACAGAAACAGGATAGCCACTATTGTGGACATTAAAGCTACCATAGACACCTCCGCTTGTTTAAAAATAAAAAGGAAGGCCAAGGGCCTTCCCAATCACCCTGCATTACCTTTTTTATTGCCTCAAAGACCTTGTCGGTCATGTTTTATATTACAGCAGTAGTCTTAATATTGTCAATTAGTTTCTAAACCTATTGATTAATAAACTATTTAACCTCTATTGAAGATTCCCTGTGGCAAGCCACAGGAGCTTTAATGCAAGGAAATATTTTTTATCATATTCGCTCCCTTGACCCTTTGGTGGCGAAGTAACAGTTGGTATCCGCAGGGAATACGTTCGCTATCCATTTAACCTTTTCTCTCTAAAGGAAGTTGTGGATTGTTGAAGGAAGGCAAGATGCAGGAAAAAGGAAAAGTAGTTTATACTTAAGATATGGAGCAAAAAGAAGCTCAGAAAGATAAGCTACCCATTGATGCAAGGCTTCTCTCTGATGCCATTATTGAACTAAACATTTCAAGGAGAAGTGTTGGGCTTTATCCCAGAGAACATCCCATAACAAGGGAGGCCCTGAGAAGGGCCTATGAACTCCTCAATAAACTCTTTGAGATAAGACATTCCATCACCCTCGGGGTTGCAAAGGACTCACTCGTAGTGGATGAATATACCCTTGATAAAAGAAATCCTGTATTCAGGGAATTTGGTATGAGTCTTCATGAAAGGGGTGTAGCTGCTGTAACATTCAATTCAGGTTTGAGTATAGATGAATTATATGGATTTCATGAGCTCATAACCTCAAAAGAATCCATTCATGGTCAAGCCCTTGCAGAGGCTGCTCAGAAAAAAGGGCTCAGACACATAATCATATCTCCCCTTGATATTACAAGACTTCAATTTATCGAGGGCCACCTGAGAGAGAAAGGCGGTGGTACAAGAGTCATTGAGGATTATGTCTCAGGACTCCTCGAAGGAAGGCTTGCTGAGGGAGACGCAGAGGGTGTGATACTCATGACACCACCAGATGAGATAGCTGAAATATTAAATGAAAACCTTACAGAGGATGCACCAGAAGAAACCTATGAAAGGGTCATTACAGCCTATATAAAAAAGAAGGGTGAAAGGATAAGAAGTGACCTTTTCAATAAATTCCTCTCACTAATAGAAAACCTCAGCCCTGAACTTAAAAGACAATTCCTCAAAAAATCATTTTCAGCAAAAAGGCTCCAGAGCGAGGAGCTGGAACATATCCTGAAAGAACTCTCTCCCGAAGATATAGAACGTATGATAAGGATATTTGAACAGCAGAGCTCTTTAATCCCTGATACCCTGAAAAACCTTATGAATAAACTCTATGAGACAAAGGGAGATACAAAGCTACTTGAGATGATCATTGGAAATAGGACAGTTGTTCATGATATAGAGCTCGATGAAAGAACCATAAGCCTATTTTCAGAAGACCACTTCGAGACCTATGTGCCAGAAGATTATATAAAAGAACTTGATGCAATGCTTACAGGATTTAAAGGGAAAAAGACACCTCTCTCAGAAGAGGCAATAAAGACATGTGAAGAGGGTTATACTGAGAAAACTATCACTGAGATAATAATAGAACTTCTTCATTCGGGCACCCCAAGGAGGGAGGAGTTTCTCCACCTCCTTACAAGGCTCTCTGAATTCATTCAGTCCTTTCTTGACACTGGAAGATTTGACGAGATTCTTGAGATATATAATGCCATTTATTCTTACTCCCTTACAGGACATTACAGAGAAGAGGCAGCAAGCATGATTGAATATTTCTTCAAATCAGAAAACTTTATCTCAAAACTTATAGAGTCCTTCAGGCTCTGGGGCAGGCTTGATAAAGAAGGAGTGCTTGGGCTTGCAAGGGTTATGAGGCTCTATATAATAAAACCTCTAATAGATATAATGATTCAGGAAAGGGACATGGCAACGAGAAGATTTTACCTTTCCATACTCTCAAGGCTTGGCAGTGATGTAGCTGATGAGGCAGCCAGGAGGCTGAATGACAGAAGGCCTGATGTCCTCAGGGATATGATATACCTTATAAGGGAATGTGAAGGAAAAAAATACATAAAACAGATCAGGACCCTTGCAAGGCATGAAGACAGAGATGTGGCTATTGAGGCAGTGAGGACTCTACTCCATTTCAGGACACCAGACTCTGTATCTCATCTTAAATTGTACCTTAGAAGTGATAACCCTGATACAAGGGACAGGGCGGTAAAGCTTGCAGGTCTCTACAGGGTAAAGGAGGCCGTTCCCTATCTCCTTGAATTACTCGAAAAAAAGGACATCCTCGGGACAGAGTCCTTTTACAGGATATCCATTGTACAGGCCCTTGCAGAGATAGGCGATCCAAGGGCTATAGAGGTTCTTAAAAAGATATATACATCAAGGACCCTCCTCTTCTGGTCAAATCTTGAGGAACTCAAGCTCGAGATATTTAGGACAATCCACAAGTACCCCCTTGAATCTGTAAGACCACTCCTTGAACTCGGCAGGAATTCTAAGAATCAGGAGATAGCAGCAATATCAAAGAGACTTCTCGAAGGAGGAACAAAGGATGCCTGAATCTAAGGCCTCAGAATTTATATCCTTTATAATGACAGCCCTTTCAAACTGTTCACTCTATTCAAAGGACCACCCCTTTGTAGCAGAGTTTTCAGAGAAGGCTGTAAATATCCTTGAAAATATGTTTAAGGATGACACCCTCAACATAACAATCCTCGGAGATACCATTCTGATAAATGAAGAGCCTCTAAAGGATACAGGAACCCACATCAGTAATTTTCTCAAAAAGATGAGAAAAAAGGGGATTGAGAGGCTTGTTATAAAAAGGGGAGTGGATGCCGGTGAGTTCAGGGATTTCATTATAAAACTCAGTAGCAGTGAAAAACCTTCCTCTACTCCGCATATCTCTATTGGTATGGTTGAGGTAAAGTTTAAGGGAGAGGGAGTTGATATAAGCTCTATTATCAACGAAAATATTGAAAAAGTCAGAGAGGTCTATCAGGATGCCGGGAGGTTCAAGAAACTTGATATGGTGAGCCTTGAGGACGCTGTGGCAGGCTTTATATCTGCCCTTAAGAGAGAAAGTAATGTCCTCAGGGTAATAGGTCCTGTAAAGTCCCACAGTGAATATACTTATGTGCATATAACAAATGTCTCCATACTCACAATCTTTCAGGCAGAACTTCTCGGGCTTAAAGGTGAGCTTCTCCACGAGGCAGGGCTTGCAGGTCTCCTTCACGACATAGGTAAGAGCTATGTCCCTAAGGAGATACTCGAAAAACCCTCAAGACTTACACCAGAGGAATGGGAGGAGATGAAGAGGCATCCTGTTTATGGAGCCCTTTATCTTTCAACCCTCCCAGAGATTCCGAGGCTTGCTGTTATAGCTGCCTTTGAACATCACATGAAATTTGATGGAACAGGTTATCCAGACACAAAAAGATATGGAAGAAAACAGCATATAATAAGCCAGATGGTTGCTATTGCTGACTTCTTTGATGCCATGAGAACCCATAGGGCCTATAGACGCTCCCTCGGAGTCCATGATGTAATCAGACTCTTGATGGACTCAGCAGGCACTGATTTTAATCCATTGCTTGTTGAAAACTTCATAGATGGTCTAAAGAGGATACATGCCTTTTGATAGGGAGTTGATCCTGAGATTTTATGAATCAATTCCTGGCACATATGTAATTCAGGGCTCGGTTCACTCATTAATCTCAGCAATTATCATCAACAATATCATAAAGGCCTTTAAAATACGATCTCCTTCTCTGCTTCAGACCCTGCATATCATACCTGTCATAATCCCTACTCTTGCCCTGCCTCTTTATTATCTTCTTGACTCGTCAAGGAATTATCCTGAAGGTAAATTAAAGGCCCTTTTAGATATAGAAAGACTTCTGACAATTGAATTCCAGGGGATCAGTGCCGGGATGATTATTATATTATTAATGCTTGTTGCTACAGTTATATTCCTGATTCAGGAGCTGATCCCTGTAATAAAGAATATAAGTCAATCAAAGAAGGAGGAACAGAAAAGGGTCATAGAGACCCACAGGGTAAGTTTCTATGGAATGAGTCATGAGGTCAATATCATTGAAGATAATGGATACATAATATTCTCATCCACTGGAAGAAGGCCTGCTATCTTTATATCAACTGGTCTTATAAGAGACCTTTTACCTGATGAAGTCGATGCTGCCATTGCCCACGAGGCAGCCCATATCATGAGAAGCAGAAGGCCTCTGCTAATTGTTGTATATATCTTTAGGGTACTTATGTTCTTTAATCCTGTTACGCTTATTGAATTCAGGAAGGCTGTTCATGAGGAAGAAAAGATCTGCGATATGATGGCTTTAAAAGAGATAAAGAATCCTCAGGCACTCCTCTCGGTACTCGGCAGAATGATTAATATGAACAGTAATGAAAGATTGATAGAAGATAGTTATAACACCCTTATGATGGAGAGGATATATAACCTCAATGAGCCAGATACTGAGCAGAGATATGGTCTATTTACATTCATAGCAATTGTATTAACAGTGATGGTAAATTATTTCATCCTATGAGTATGAAAAGTGTCATAAGGTTTACAGGAGCAGTCCTTCTGCTCATAATAACCCTTCTGGTTCTGAACCATCTATCAGGCATCCTCCAAAAGGATACACTGAGGAGATACAGGTCTATTGAGGAGCTTAAAGGTGTCCTCAATGATGTGAGGATTCCGTCTTATTTTCCTGAATACTTAAGCTGGCCCCCTTCAAAGATACTGGCAGGAAAAAAACCCTACAGGGTAATGGTCTTGGAATTCAAGGATAAAAAGAGGAATACAGCCCTTGTGATAATAGAATCAGAGAGGGAGGATTTCAGGACATCGAGCCTCTTGCTTACAGAGGTTATAGAAACACTACCCCACAGGATAAAAGATAGAAAGGCCCTCCTCAAGGTGGGTAGATGCAAAGGGCATACTTGCAGTGAGCTCACATGGAAGGAGGGAAGATATTATATAAAAATAACCCTCAATTCAGGGCCCTTCGAAATTATAAAGATAGCTGAGAGCATGGTAAGTTATTGATTCCCCTCACGCCTGTCCAAAATAAAGTTTTGAATGGGCATAAGGCTGAAGAACAGACTACAGGCATAAGGCTACAGGCTGACATTTAGGCTACAGGCTATAGGCGACAGGGATATTTTTATTTATTTCCTATCGCCTGAAGCCTA
>DAISHO010000118.1:0-6293 GCA_036822495.1 Thermodesulfovibrionales bacterium | reverse complement strand
AAACTTTGCAAAGGAGCTCGGATACAGGATTAAACTTCTTGCAATTGCAAAACTCACTGATGGAGAGCTTGAGCTGAGGGTTCATCCAACAATGGTTCCGGAGGAATATCTCATTTCAAAGGTTGATGGGGTCTTCAATGCTATATATGTGGAAGGAGATGCGGTTGGTCCAACCCTTTATTATGGAAGGGGTGCTGGTGACATGCCAACAGGGAGTGCTGTTGTGAGTGACATTGTGGATATAGCAAAAAGACTCTCTTCTCCTGAGCCAGTAAGGATGGCAGAGCCATACGGAGATGTAATTCTGAAGGATATGGGTGAGATAGTGAGTATGTATTATTTCAGATTCACAGCCCTTGACAGGCCAGGTGTTCTTTCAAAGATATCAGGCATCCTTGGTGAGCACAATATAAGCATTGCCTCAGTTATACAGAAAGGCAGGCGTGTTGGAGGAGCCGTTCCCCTCGTAATACTTACTCATATGGCAAAGGAGAGGGATGTATTAAAGGCCCTTTCAGAGATCGACAGGCTTTCTGTAGTTGCTGACAGGAGTTTTTTCTTAAGGGTTGAAGGTAAAGAAGAAGATATTATAAAATAAATTTTTCAGGAGGTCGAGGTGGAACCAGACAAAAGGATAAATATTAAAGGTCTTGTCTGTCCCTATACCTTTGTGAAGGCAAAGCTTGCCATAGAGGACATGGAGGTAGGTCAGGTCCTTGAGATACTTCTGGATTACGAAGAGGCTTCACGAAGTATTCCTAAATCAATGGAGGATCATGGTCATAAGGTTCTTAAGGTGGAGAAGATAAACGACACAGACTGGATTATTCATGTAAGAAAGGAGAAGGATTGATGGAGTTTACAGAGGAGCAGCTTCAGAGGTATTCAAGACACATCATCCTGCCTGAAGTAGGTGGTAAGGGCCAAAAGAAGCTCCTTAACGCAAAGGTCTTTATTGTTGGAGCTGGTGGACTGGGTTGTCCTGTAGGATATTATTTAACAGCAGCAGGGGTTGGAACTATCGGTATAATAGACAACGATAATGTTGAGCTCAGCAATCTCCAGAGACAGATTGCCCACAGCGTCCATACCCTTGGTATGCCAAAGGTTGAGTCAGCAAAGAGGACCTTTGAGGCCCTTAATCCTGATGTAAAGATCATTGCCATAAAAAACAGGATTACAAAGGACAATATCATTGACCTCATAAAGGACTATGATGTCATTGTGGATGGAAGTGATAATTTTCCCACAAGATATCTTGTCAATGATGCCTGTGTAATGCTTGGTAAACCCCTTGTCAGTGGTGCAATCCTGAGATTTGAGGGACAGGTGACAACCATAATTCCAAAGGATGGCCACTGTTATAGATGCCTTTTTGAAGAACCCCCTCCTCCAGGTCTTGTACCCTCCTGTCAGGAGGCTGGTGTCCTTGGAATCCTTCCTGGTGTTATAGGTGCACTTCAAGCAACAGAGGTTATAAAGCTCATACTCGGAAAGGGTGATGTCCTGAAGAACGAGCTTCTTATATACAATGCCCTTAATACTACCTTCAGAAAGGTGAAGGTGAGAAGAAATCCTGAATGCCCTGTCTGCAGTGATGCCCCAAGGATAAAAGAGCTCGTGGATTATTCTGAAGGATATTGTGCACTCCGATAGGATCTTAATCAGTGAATCTTTACTTAAAGAACTGATTCTCCATTGTAAAGAGGTTTATCCAGAAGAGGCCTGCGGCATTCTTTCAGGAAGAGAAGGCAGGGTAGAGGAGATCTTCAAAATGACCAATATAGAACATTCACCAGTAAGTTATTTAATGGATTCAAGGGAACAGTTTAAGGTGATGAAGGAGATGAGGTTAAAAGGCCTTGAGATGCTTGGCATATACCATTCCCATACAGCAAGTGAGGCTTATCCATCAGCAAAGGACATGAGCCTTGCCTTTTATGATGTGGCTTATGTGATTGTGAGCCTTATGAGGGATGAACCTGTTGTCAGGGCCTTCAGGATAATAAACCAGCAAGAAATAAAAGAGATAAAACTTGAGATTATAGCTTCTAAGGAAGGTAATTTATTAAAATAAAGCAATAATGCTTAAGAAAGGAGGTCTGGGATGGGTTTTGTGCAGGGTTTAAAATGCAGGGAATGCGGAAGGGAATATCCTGTTGAGCCTATCTATGTCTGTGAATTCTGTTTTGGGCCCCTTGAGGTTGTTTATGACTATAAAAAGATATCAAAGGTCCTTAACAAAAAGAAGATTCAGCAGAGGGAGAAAAACCTTTGGAGATACAGAGAGCTTCTGCCTGTAGAGGGTGACCCTGTGGCTGGCAGGAATGCTGGTTTTACTCCCCTTATTAAGGCAGAAAGATTGGCAGAGGCCCTTGGTGTAAAAAACCTCTATATCAAGGACGACACAGTTGCCCACCCAACCCTTTCTTTTAAGGACAGGGTTGTATCCGTTGCCCTTACAAAGGCAAGGGAGTTCGGTTTTGATACTGTTGCCTGTGCCTCTACAGGCAATCTTGCCCATTCTGTGTCTGCTCAAGGTGCAATGGCAGGATTTAAGAGGTTTGTCTTTATACCTGCAAGCCTCGAGCCAAGCAAGATCATAGCCTCTCTTGTTTATGAGCCAAATGTTGTGGCTGTTGATGGAAATTATGATGATGTCAACAGGCTCTGCAGTGAGATTGCAAATAAGTATAGATGGGCCTTTGTGAATATAAATATAAGGCCCTTTTATGCAGAAGGCTCAAAGACCCATGGCTTTGAGATTGTAGAACAACTTGGATGGAAGACACCTGACAATGTTGTTATACCCTGTGCAAGTGGCTCTCTTCTTACAAAGATATGGAAGAGCTTTAAGGAATTCAAAGAGATCGGGATAATAAAGGAGGTCAGGGCAAAGGTCTTTGGTGCTCAGGCAACAGGTTGCAGTCCTATCATAACTGCCCTTAAACAGGGAGTTGATGTAATAAGGCCTGTAAAACCCAACACCATTGCAAAGTCTCTTGCGATAGGAAATCCAGCTGATGGATTTTATGCCCTTCAGGCTATCAGGGAGAGTGGTGGATATGGTGCAGATGTGAGTGATGAAGAGATAATAGAAGGCATGAGGCTTCTTGCAAGAACAGAGGGCATCTTTGCTGAAACAGCGGGTGGTGTGACTGTTGCAGCAACAAAGAAGCTCATAAAAGAGGGCTATATAAAACCTGATGAGACAACAGTCATATGCATTACAGGAAATGGTCTTAAGACACAGGAGGCTTTGAATGGAAAGGTTCCATCACCTTATTACATAAAACCTTCCTTGGCCTCTTTTGAAGAGGTATTAAAAGAAAAAGGTCTTCTTTAGGAGGTAAAGAGATGGCTGTAAAGGTAAAGATTCCTACACCGCTACAGAGACTTACTAATGGAAAGGATGAGGTTGAAGGAAAGGCAGGAACAATAATAGAACTCATCGCAGACCTTGATCAAAAGTACCCGGGACTTATGGAAAGGATTTCTGAGGGAGGAAAGATAAGGCGATTTGTGAATATCTATGTGAATGAAGAGGATATCAGGTTTCTTCAGGCAGAGAATACCATTGTTAAAGATGGAGATGAGGTTTCAATAGTTCCTGCCATAGCAGGAGGCTTGATTTAGAAAGGAGGATTGTTGTGAAAAAGAGGGTAAGACTGACTTTTCCCCAGCATCTTATCAAAGAACCTGTTCTTTTCAGGATGGCAAAGACCTATGATGTAATGCCCAATATCCGAAGGGCAAGGGTAACAGAGACAGTAGGTGAGATGGTCCTTGAGCTTGAAGGGACGGAGGAAAACCTTGAAAAGGGTATCCAGTCCTTAAGGGACCAGGGTGTAGAGGTAGAACTCCTTGAGGGTGAATTTCTGGAGTAATTTATGCAATTAAAGACAGATGAGCAATCTCAATGGAAAGGTATTATCGAACACTACAGGGATTTCTTGCCTGTCAGCGCCTCAACCCCAATTGTTACCCTTAATGAAGGTTCTACCCCTCTTATTAGAAGCTCAAATATCAGAAGGAGACTCGGAATAGAATTAAACCTTTACTTTAAGTTTGAGGGTGCAAATCCTACTGGTTCTTTTAAAGATCGTGGCATGACCCTTGCTATATCAAAGGCCCTTGAAGGAGGCTCAAAGGCTGTAATCTGCGCCTCTACAGGTAATACCTCTGCCTCTGCTGCTGCCTATGCAGCAAGGGCAGGTATTAAGGCAATTGTAATAATACCTGCTGGCAAGATCGCCCTTGGTAAATTATCGCAGGCCCTTATACATAATGCCATTGTCCTTCAGATTGATGGTAACTTTGATAAGGCCCTTAAGATAGTAAGAGAACTGGTTAATAAATATCCTATTACCCTTGTTAATTCCATAAATCCTTATAGACTTGAGGGTCAAAAGACAGCAGCCTTTGAGGTCTGTGACCAACTCGGTTTTGCACCAGATTATCATGCCCTACCTGTAGGTAATGCAGGCAATATTACAGCCTACTGGAGGGGTTACAAGGCCTATTATGAGAAGGGTATTATAAATTCCTTACCAAGGATGCTCGGTTTTCAGGCTGCAGGTGCAGCACCTATTGTGCTTGGAAAACCTGTAGAGAGTCCGGAGACCATTGCTACTGCCATAAGGATTGGTAATCCTGCAAGCTGGCAGGGTGCTCTTCAGGCAAGGGATGAGTCAGGTGGAAGAATAGAGGCTGTAACTGATGATGAGATATTGAAGGCCTATAATATCATTGCCTCACTGGAGGGAATATTCTGTGAGCCTGCTTCTGCAGCTTCCCTTGCAGGCGTATTGAAACTTTATAAGGAAGGGTATTTTAAAAAAGATTCCACAGTTGTCTGCACCCTTACAGGTCATGGACTGAAAGACCCGGATACAGTCTTTAAGGTAACAAAAGAGCCCCTTAGGGTTAAGGCTGAACTTGGAGAGGTTGAGAGGATAATAGAGGAACGGTTATGAAGTATGTGGTGATTGTACCAGATGGAATGGCAGACCGGCCTTTAAAAGAGCTTGGTGGAAAGACTCCCCTGATGGTTGCCTACAAACCAAATATGGACAGGCTTGCCTCTGAGGGCATTGTTGGAGTTGTAAGGACAATTCCTGAAGGACTCTATCCAGGCTCTGATGTAGCAAACCTTAGTATTCTTGGATATGATCCAAAAAGATATTATACTGGCAGGGCACCCCTTGAGGCAGCAAGCATGGGTATAAAACTTGGAGAGGGAGATGTTGCCTACAGGTGCAATCTTGTGACATTGCATTTTAATAAAGACAGAACAAGGGCAGTAATGGAAGACTACAGTGCAGGCCATATAAGCACAGAGGAGGCAAGAGAACTAATAAAGGCCCTGAATGAAGAATTAGCAGATGACTCCGTATCCTTTTATCCAGGTGTAAGCTATAGACACCTGATGGTATGGAGAAATGGGATTGAAGAGTGTGAATGCACCCCTCCCCATGATATTATAGGAAAGGATATAACAGACTACCTTCCAACAGGAAAGGCTGATGAGATACTGAAGAACCTTATGATAAGGTCTGTCCCTGTCCTTGAGGCTCATCCTGTAAACAGGGCAAGGATATCAAAAGGACTCAAACCTGCAAACAGCATATGGCTCTGGGGTCAGGGAAAGAGACCCGCAATGCCATCTTTAAAAGAGAGATATGGATTGAATGGTGCCATTATTTCTGCTGTTGATCTCACAAAGGGAATAGGGATTTATGCAGGAATGAAGGTTATAAATGTACCTGGTGCCACAGGCTATATAGATACAAACTACACTGGAAAGGCAGAATACGGTGCCACAAGCCTCGCAGAGGCTGATCTCGTGTATATTCATATTGAGGCCCCTGATGAGGCATCCCATGAGGGAAGCATAGATAAAAAGATAAAGGCGATAGAGGATATAGATGCCCTTGTTATAGGAACCCTGCTGAGGATGCTGAAGTCCTATGAGCAATACAGGATTCTTATCCTTCCCGATCATGCCACACCCATATCTGTTAGAACCCATGTGGATGAGCCTGTACCCTTTATAATCTTTGACAGCACAAAGAGGCATAAAAACAGCATAAAGTATGATGAGAGTATTGTTGAGGTAAAGAATCTCCTCAGGATAGAAGAAGGACACAGATTGCTCGATTTATTGATAAAAGGAGCTGTCTGAACCTTAGACTCTGACCTACACATCTGTCCAAGATAAGTCTTAAAAGGGCATGAAGCCAAAGAACAGGCTACAGTAGGCTATAGGCTACAGGCTATAGAATTTTTCCTAA
>DAISHO010000117.1:0-6338 GCA_036822495.1 Thermodesulfovibrionales bacterium | reverse complement strand
GCAAAGGTAGTTCCTATTCCTTCCCATCAAATCATGCCATGACATCCTTTGCAGGTGCTACTGTGCTTGGATACTTTTTTAGATACCTCAGACTTCCAGCCTTTATTATAGCTATAGTTGTGGCATTGTCTCGGGTATATGTTGGTGTTCATTATCCTTCTGATGTCCTCGGAGGTGCCTTTTTAGGAATAGCCATAGCATTTTTAGTTGTGTATGGATGGAAAAGGCTTAAAAACATCTATGAAGAAGACCCGATTTCATCTGTCTTTTTTATTCTTCTCCTTGTCCTTCTTGGAGGGAGGATCTTTTACATCAGTTATGGTCCCCTCCAGCTCAGTCCTGATGAGGCCCATTACTGGGAATGGTCAAGAAGACCCGACCTTAGTTACTACTCAAAGGGACCTCTTATTGCCTATCTAATTGGATTAACGACAGCTATTGGCGGAGCTAATGAACTTGGTGTAAGATTCCTTGCCCCCTTCTTTCTGTTTTTTTCCTCCCTGATTATTTACAGGCTTTCAATAAAACTTTATAATGATTCGAGGATAGGAGTTCTTGCAGGTCTTCTCCTTCAATTTATTCCTTTATTTGCAGTCTATGGGATAATAATGACCATTGATTCACCATTTATATTCTTCTGGATCCTTAGCCTGTATTTATTTTTTAAGGCCATAAGAGAGAATAAAATTATATGGTGGGCTTTGCTTGGTGTGAGCACAGGTCTTGGAATGCTTGCAAAATATAGCATGGCCTTTTTTTATATATGTGGTGCCATTTATCTGATAATGGAAAAAGAGAAGAGAGGCCTTCTTAAGGACTTGAAAACCTATCTTCCTTTAATTATCTCTTTAATATTATTCTTACCTGTTCTGGTATGGAATATAAAAAATGATTTTGTTACCTTCAGACATACAGGAGGTCATTTAGGTATTTATGAAGGTTTTAAGCTCAGGCCATTATCTTTCCTTGAATTTATCGGTTCTCAATTTGGGGTTATCACGCCTCTCCTCTTCCTTGCCTTCATGATAGTCATTTTTCAGTTGACTGTTACTTTCGCCACCAATATGGAAAAGAAAAATAGAACTGTTACTTCGCCATCAATTGAACATACACTGTTTCTGCTGAGCTTTTCTCTTCCTGTTCTCCTTTTTTTCCTTCTTAAAAGTCTTCAGGCAAAGGTTCAGGCAAACTGGCCTCTTATGGCTTACCCCACAATGATGCTTCTCTCTGTTGCCTGGTATGTGAATAAATGGCAATCCTTAAAGAAATGGATGAGGTATCTATTTGTTTTATCCCTTGCCTTTCTCCTTTTTATTACTCCTTTCCTTTACTTTCCCGGGATGCTCGGTCTCCCGTCAAGGTTTGACCCTTCATCAAGGTTGAGGGGATGGAAAGAGCTTGGCAAAAAGGTCACCCTGATAGCAGAAGAGATGAAGCATAGGGGGCCCTTTTTTATTGCCTCAGATAAGTATCAGGTTTCAAGCGAAATAGCCTTTTATACAGAGGGAAATCCTGTTACCTATTGTGTTAACCTTGGCAGGAGGATGAACCAGTATGACCTCTGGCCTGGATTTCACGATTTTGTCCATTATAACGCTATTTTTGTTACAATAGGAGACTCAGAGATGCCAGGAGGTTTTAGAGAGAGGTTTTCTGAATGTTATAAAGAAAATCTAAAGACAGGGGTAAGGGAGTATTCTATATTCAGATGTTATGATTTCAAGGGAATGGGAAAGGGCAGGTTTAACAGATTTTAAGGAGGAGATGTTATGACTATTTCTGTTGTTATACCGGTATTTAATGAAGAGGAGAATATATCTTTTCTTTATGATAGACTTAGAAAGGTCCTTGAATCCATGGGAGAGGAATATGAAATCATTTTTGTCGATGATGGGAGCACTGACAGTACCCTCGAAATTCTTGAGGGTCTTCAAAAGACTGACAGACATGTTATAGTCCTCAGCCTTAGGCGAAATTTCGGTCAGACCGCAGCCTTTGCTGCTGGGTTTGATTTTGCAAGGGGTGATATCATTATAACAATGGATGCAGACCTTCAGAATGATCCAGAGGATATCCCGAGACTCCTTGAATTCATGAAAGACTATGACCTTGTAAGTGGATGGCGTAAGGAAAGGAAGGACCCTTTCTTTTCAAGAAGACTACCTTCAATGATTGCCAACTGGCTCATAAGTAAGGTTACGGGTGTGAGACTTCATGACTATGGCTGTTCTCTCAAGGCCTACAGGAAAGACATAGTTAAGAATCTCAGGCTATATGGAGAGATGCACAGGTTTATACCTGCTGTAGCGAGCTGGTATGGCGTGAGAATTGCTGAGGTCCCAGTAAAACACCATCCGAGGTTCAGGGGTAAATCGAAATATGGAATATCGAGGACCTTCAAGGTTCTTCTGGACCTCGTTACTGTTAAATTTCTTCAGAGCTTTTCAACAAAGCCTATACAGTTCTTTGGTTCTATGGGTCTTTTGAGTTCAGCCCTCGGTTTTCTGATTCTTCTTTATCTTGCAATGCTGAAGTTTCTAAAAGGTGCATCTATAGGTGGAAGACCCTTATTGATACTTGGTGTGCTTTTAATAGTTGTTGGAGTCCAATTTATAGGGATGGGTTTACTGGGTGAGATGCTTGTTAGAGTCTATCATGAAAGTCAGAGGAAACCTATATATGTCCTGAAGAAGATTATGGGGCTTTAAAGTTTTCCAAAACCAATTTTGTCCAAAACAGATTTTAAAAGGTGATGAGAGTGGAGACTTTTAATTATGGGTCAATAGAGTTTCGAATAATGTATTTCGAAGAGGTATAGAGTTATAATTTTTGAGTTTTGAATAATGAGTAACTGATTGGTGGCGAAAGTAACAGTGAATAAAAATAACCCTCAAAACTCAATACTCTAAACTCAAAGTGAATCCTTAATACTGTGATGAGGCAATTATGAGCCCAGAGGAAAGATTAAGAGAACTTGGTTATGAGCTCCCCGAGACTCCCTCAAGCCTCGGTTCCTATGTGCCTTTTGTGGAGGCTGGGGGACTTGTTTTTGTAAGTGGCCTCCTTCCCCTCAGGAAGGGCTCCCTTATTTATACTGGAAAGATAGGAAGGGAGATTACCATGGAGCAGGCAAAGGAGTGCGCAGTTCAGGTGGTCCTTAACTGTCTTTCCATCCTTAAGGCCAATCTTGGAGATCTAAACAGGATTGGTAGATGTATTAGACTCAATGGTTATCTCCAGACCTCTGAGGATTTCAGAGATCATCCCCTTGTGTTGAATTCAGCCTCTGACCTTATTGTAAAGGTCTTTGGAGAAAAGGGAAGGCATACAAGGATTGCTATTGGTGTGGCAAACCTTCCGATGAATTCTCCCATGGAGATGGATTTTATATGGAGTTTGAGGGATTAATATCATCAATCTTGATTATCCCCTTTTTAATAGCAAACTTTATAAGACCTGCCCTTGTGTGGATATCGAGTTTTTCACTTATCTTTGTGTAATGGGCAATGGCTGTCTTGACACTTATCCCGAGAGCATCGGCAATCTCCTTATAGGTATATCCCTCTGTTATAAGTTTTAGTACCTGTTTTTCCCTTTCTGTAAGGAGGTCATAGGGGTCTTCAGCCATTGCCTTTTCTTTATGAAGATAACCTTCCACTACCTCCTTTGCAATTGATGGATGAAGATAAAGCTCTCCCCTCTTTACTGCCCTGATTGCTGAAATGAGCTCAGTAGCTCCTGCTTTTTTGAGGATATAACCTGATACACCTGCCTTGAGAAGTCTTGATATGTATTCCCTGTCATCATACTGGGTGAGAACGAGAATCTTTACATCAGGAGTTTTTCTTTTTATCTCAAGGGTTACCTCAAGTCCGCCAAGTTTTGGCATGTTTATGTCCATGATAACAACATCGGGCTTGAGTTTCTCTGTCTTGTTTACTGCCTCTATACCATCAGAGGCCTCACCAATGACCTCGATATCATCACAGAGTTTAAGAAAGGCTATGATACCTTCCCTTACAAGGGCATGGTCATCGGCTATCAGAACCTTTATCATCTTCCCTCCTTTGGAGCTCTACGGGAACCCTTAATATTACCCTTGTGCCTGAGTCCTTTGAAGAACATATCCTGAGTCTCCCACCTATAAGTGATGCCCGCTCTTTCATACCGAGAAGACCGAGCCCCCTTCCTGTTCTATTATACCTTGCAGCTTCATTAAATACCGAACGGATCTCGAAACCATCCCCATCATCCTCAATCTCAACAACAATCTCCTCTTGAGCATTTTCAGCTTCGATTATTCTCATGCTTATAAAGGCATTTTCTGCATTGGAATGCCTTGCTATATTTGTTATTGCCTCCTGTAATATCCTGAAGATGGTTATCTCCACCTCGGATGAAAATCTCCTCGTCTTTACTCTGTCATCTATCTTTAGAAAGTACTCCATGCCTTTTTCTCTAAGATGGGTGTTGCAGAGCCATTTTACAGCAGCCTCAAGTCCGAGGTCATCGAGTATAGAGGGCCTCATGTTCTGGATAATATTAAAAATACCATCTATGGCCTTAAGGGTAATAGACCTAATCTCTTCTATTTTTTCCATAGTTACATTCTGAGGATAGAGCCTGCACATATCTATTCTCATCAATATAGCAGAGAGGTCTTGAAGGGTCTCGTCATGGAGTTCTCTCGATATCCTTTTTCTTTCCTCTTCTTGGGATGTTATAACCTTTTTAAGGAGGTTCTGTATCCTCTGTTTGCTTTCCCTTATCTTAAGCGTCCTTTCCATGACAAGTCTTTCGAGTTCAACATTGTATCTCTTTATGTTTTCTGTATATTCAAGGAGCCTTCTTCTCATCTTTTCGAAACTTGTGCTCAATGCCCCTATCTCGTCATTACCATATATCGGAACAGGATGGCTCAGGTCTCCGTCAGCAATTCTTTCTGTAATTTTTATGAGATTCTGAACAGGATTCACAATGCTTCTGCTAACACCAATGGTGATTATTAGTGAAAGTCCTGTGAATAGTATTCCTAAGGTAAGGAATGTCTTCTGGAGTTCAGATATAGTTGAGAAGACATGCTCCTTTTTCTCTTTGAGGACCACTGCCCAGGGAGCTATCTTTGAGGGCACGAGTGTTGTGATATTGGTATCCCTTATCTTTTCAGAATGGCATTCATGACATGTGGTGATCTCCTCTCTTTTTTCAGCAATGACCTTTTTAATGAAATTATCATGATCGCTGTATCTCAATATCCTTGACCTGTTTGATGAGGCTATAACCATGCCATTAGAATCAATAATATCTATGTACCTTTCCTCACCAAGCCCTTCGAGTTTTAGCATTCCAGAAAAGAATGGACTCGTGGGATCAATCTCTCCTCCTGCCACTCCTATGATATTTCCGTTCCTGTCCCTGAGCGGAACAAGGACGAAGATTACCTTTTTCATGGATGGTTCGAGGGTGTATATATTTGATATGAGAGGCCTTGACACCTCCAGTGCCTTTCCCACAGGCTCGATACTTGTAATATTTAGGAATAGTTCAGAGGGTCTTTCTGGAAAATTCATGTGTAGATTACCCTTTCTATCTGCCACAAAGATACCCTCTTTAAAGACCGAATAATGGTAGGCCCTCTTAAGGGCCTCTTTCCCTTCAAGATAGTCCTTATCAGAGAGGTCAATAGTTCCTGAAAGGGATATGTCATAAAGCCTGTTTATATTTTCTGAGAGGAAATGGTCAATATTATCCCTGATTGTTCTCGTGAGGCTGAGATTGTTTCTTAAGGAATTTTCAACACTCTTTTTAAGGATATAGTAGGCTGTTATCCCGAAGCTGAGAAACATCAGGGATATCCCGAGTATTACAGTAAGGAAGATCCTTTTCTGGAGGCCCCTTTCACTCACCCCATCATTATTAAGTATACAACAGGAGGATAGAAATGCATAATTATTTCAAAGTTTCTTAATTATGATATTTTTAGACCCCTCCACATATCCTGTGAATATACTTTTATTGAGTGGAAATACCTCTGGATTAAATATGGCATTATAGATGTGCCAGACCATTATTATAACGATTATGAGGGCATGATTCGTATGAATAATCTTTGATGCAGGTATGAGAATACCAGGTAGAATCTTTGTTGTATCAACAGGATATTTCAGAATAAGACCTGTTATGGACATAATTATAGAGCCCGTAACAATTCCCCAGTATTCAAATTTCTGCCTGTAGGTGAAGAGGCCGGTGGCAGCTGGTTTAGACTCAAAACCAAGGTAATACCTGATATTATGTATAACATCCCTGAAGTCCCTGCCCGTTATAAGTATCTGTGG